>JAAYUY010000148.1 GCA_012517435.1 Sphingobacteriales bacterium
ACTGCCGATTCAACCTTCGGAGGTGGAAGAAAAACAGTCGGAGGCACTTTGAAAAGTATTTTCACTGAATAAAAGGTCTGCACTAAAACACTGAGCCTCCCATATTCCTTGCTTCCGGGTGCTGCCACCAGCCTTTCCGCAACTTCTTTCTGAAACATTCCAACCACTTCAGGAACTATTTGCCTGTTTTCAAGGATTTTAATCAAAATCTGACTTGAGATGTTGTAGGGAAAATTTCCTATAATGCCTGTCTGATCCGTAAAAATTTTCTGAAAGTCAACTGAAAGAAAATCAACATTTAATATTTTAGTTTCCGGAAAAGTTTGCTGAAGAGAGGGAATCAGATCGTTGTCAATTTCAATAAGCCAGAGCGCATCAGCATATTTTTGGTGCAGAAAACGGGTCAGACTTCCGTTTCCGGGACCTATTTCAATAAGGTTCTGATACACCTTATTAATATTAATCAGGCTATCGGCAATCTTTCGGGCAATGTTGGCATCGGCCAGAAAATGCTGTCCATATCTTTTTTTGGCAAAAACCACTAAACAACAATCAAATTTTCAAGAGGCAAAATTCGTCTTTTTCAGCCTCACTTGATGAAACTGATGGTTGTGTGTCCGGGATTTTTTTCAGAAAGCTTGATTTTTAATAATTTAGGCAAAGGTCCTTCTTTTGGTATCTCTAAGTTCAGATAGCTTTAAAACTGTATTTTTGCCGGAAAAAAAATGTTACCCAAACTGTCAATCAATAAAATTTTAAAGCCAGACATTCCGACACTGGCCGTCATTAAGAAAGAAGAAGCTGAATCATTCATCTTGGCCAATAAAGCCGGTCTGTCTGCTGAAGAACTGAATCAGGTCAAATGGCATGCTGAGAAAGACATTGATTTGTTCAGGATTTTTCGTCACGGTGCCGACATTTTTATTCATCTGATTAAGGACAAACCATCTCAGGGAACTAACTTTTCCGAGGTTTTTCGTACCCAGGGTGCGCTTATGTACAGGTCGCTTGGAAAATACAAATATGAATCCCTTCAGATTTACGTTGAAGCAGAAGAAGATTTGAAAAGCGCTTATCTGGAAGGATTTTTACTCAATTCCTACCAGTTCAGCAAATTTAAAACTGACCCGCAAAGCCATCAGTATCAGGCAATTCAGATAATTGCGGATAAATCATTCGAAAAAGTCATTGAAAAACAAAAGATAATCATTGAATCCATCTTCATGGTCAGAGACTGGATAAATGAGCCGGGTTCAGAGCTGACCGCAGTTGAATTGGGTAAAAGGATAGAAGAGTTGGGTAAAAAAAGCGGCTTTACAGCAGAGGTATGGCAAAAATCAAAAATTAAGTCGCTGAAAATGAACGGTTTACTGGGAGTCAACAGAGGAAGTAAAAATCCACCTACCTTTTCTGTGCTTGAATGGAAGCCTGAGAATGCAGTAAATAAAAAACCCCTCATCCTCGTTGGAAAAGGAGTTGTTTTCGATACCGGAGGATTGTCGTTAAAACCAACACCCAACTCGATGGACTACATGAAAAGCGACATGAGCGGTGCTGCCATAGTTGCCGGAGTGTTTCAGGCTGTCTCTCAGCTTAAAATTCCTGTTCACCTCATCGGACTTATCCCTGCCACCGACAACCGACCGGGTGAAGATGCCATCCTACCGGGTGATATAATCAAAATGTATGACGGAACAACCGTTGAAGTTCTCAACACAGATGCGGAAGGAAGACTGATACTTGCCGATGCACTGGCTTATGCCAAAAACTATCAGCCCGATCTCGTCATTGACCTCGCCACGCTTACGGGTGCAGCCTCAGTAGCTATCGGGAAATATGGAATGGTAGCCTTTTTTAAAACCGGTGAAGAAATAAAACAATCATTCATCCGTGCCTCTGATGAAACTTCTGAGAGATTTGTCGAATTTCCACTCTGGGACGACTATGCCGAACTCATCAAATCTGATATTGCTGAGATTAAAAATACAGGCGGACGGGATGCCGGTGCTATCACAGCTGCCAAGTTTCTTGAAAAATTCACTGACTACCCATGGATACATTTTGACATTGCCGGGGTTTCATTTGCCCATCAGGAATACAAATATTATCCAAAAGGCGGAACGGCAATAGGTTTACGTTTGATAATCAATTATTTAATTCAAAATTACAGTACAAAATGACAGATACAATCAAAAAGGAAAAGCCGGTAATTGCCATTTCCATAGGAGATATCAACGGCATAGGACCGGAAGTGGTTTTCAAAACTTTTTCCGACAAAAGAATTTATAATTTTGTTACTCCCCTGCTCTATTGTTGCAAAAACCTCATCAGTTACTATGCAAACATTATCGATTTGTCGGAGCTTGAATATGAAAATGTTAAAAATCCTAAAAAGCTTAACCCTGATAAACTGAACCTGTTTTGCAACTGGCAAAACGAAGTGGATTCTGTCATCCATCTTGGAGTTCCGACAGAAACATCGGGAAAATATGCCTTAAAGTCGTTGCAGGCGGCTATGTTTGCCATCAAAAACAATCTGGCCGATGCCCTCGTTACCGCACCCATCAACAAAAAAAATATACAGTCCGATGAATTTCATTTTCCAGGCCATTCAGAATATCTGATGAAAGAATCCGGTGCCTCCGACTACCTGATGCTGATGGTTTCAGAAGAGATGAAAGTCGGACTCGTTACGGCTCACCTTCCTCTCCGCAAGGTATCTGAAACACTTAGTATTGAGTTAATTACGAAAAAAATAAAGATACTTAACCAAACCCTAAAAGTTGACTTTGCCATCACTCAACCCAAAATTGCCGTGTTGGGTTTAAATCCCCATGCCGGAGATGGCGGACTTTTGGGTGATGAAGAAGAAAACATTATCATTCCGGCCATCAAAAACACCTTTGATGAAGGCATGAATGTATTCGGGCCTTTCGGAGCAGATGGCTTTTTCGGAAGTCGCGATTATCTGAAATATGATGCTGTTTTAGCCATGTATCACGATCAGGGTCTGACCCCCTTCAAAACAGCCATGTTCGACAATGGTGTGAATTATACTGCCGGATTACCCATTGTCAGAACCTCACCTGCCCATGGCACTGCCTATCAGTTGGCAGGCAAAGGAATTGCCAATGAAAACAGTTTTCGCGAGAGCATCTTTCTGGCCCTCAACATCCTGAAAAACAGAGCTGAATATCAGGAACTTTCCAAAAATCCTTTACAAACACGTATCGTCAGGGAAAAAGAAAAAGAAGTCGAAGAAGATTAATTTTTCCTTGTTTTGTTTGTTTATCTACCTTTGCACTTCAATAAAAACCTAAAAATTTTTGAATTGAAGGAGAAAAGCTTTTATAAAAACTATGATATTCGCTTTGCCGGAATAGGATTCGGTGAACATCATTTTGCTTTTGACCTCAATTCTGCTTTTCTGAAACACTACGATCCTGAATTTGAAGACGACATCAGCATTCAGCTTGATTTTACCATTAATAAAGTTTCCGAAGTCTTTTTTGAACTTGGATTTTTATTTAACGGTCATCTGAACTGTTATTGCGACAGATGCCTGAATAAAATCGACTATCCCTTTCACTCCAACCATAAAATGTTTCTCAAGGTAGGACATTCTTCATCCAAAGCTCCTGAAGATGAGGATATCATTTATGCCGGTCCTTATGATTATACCATCAATATAGCCGACAACATTCACGACTTTGTACTTTTTCAGATTCCGGTCAGGAAAACCTGCGATATGGTAGGAGATAAATGCGATCCTGAGATGATTAAAAAACTTGAAGAATTTACAATTTCATCGGAAAAAAAATCACAGTCAATTGATTACGAAAATAATGAATTAAATTAATAAACTTTTAAAATAAACTAAAATGCCACATCCGAAGCGAAAACATTCAAAAACAAGAAGAGATAAAAGAAGGACACATGACCATGCCCAGATGCCAACATTATCCACCTGTCCGACCACAGGAGAAACCCATCTCCGCCACAGAGCATACTGGTCAGAAGACAAGTTGTACTACAAGGGAAAGGTTGTTCTCGAAAAATCAACCAAATAACACATTCTGAGCCAATGCGCATCGGCCTTGATCTGATGGGGGGCGACCATGCACCTTTGACTAATCTTCAAGGTGCTTATCAGTTTATTCAGGAATCTGATAAGGATTATCAACTGGTTTTAATCGGTGATCTTCCGGCAATTAAGCAACAATTTCCTGGCCTCCACCAATCTCTTTCAGAATCAGAAAAGGTTGAATTTGTTCATGCTTCCGAAGTTATTGGCATGAGTGAATCACCCACAAAATCATTTTCAAGAAAACCTGATTCAACCATCACCAAAGGTTTTAAATTTCTTGAAAAGGGAGAGATTGATGCTTTTGCCAGTGCCGGCAACACCGGTGCCATGATGGTGGGTGCTTTTTATGCTGCAAAACCTCTTGAAGGGGTAATTCGTCCTGCCATTTCAACCATCATCCCGAAAAAAAACAATAAAACAGGTATTTTGCTTGATGTTGGCGTCAATCCTGATTGCAAAGATGATGTGTTGTATCAGTTTGGCATTCTTGGCTCAGCTTATCTTCAAACCATTTATCATATCGAAAATCCCAAAGTCGGGCTGCTTAACATCGGTTCAGAAAAAGAAAAAGGTAACCTCGTCACCCAGTCAGCTTACCGCCTGATGGAAGAAAACAATTCAGTCAATTTCATAGGCAATGTTGAAGGATACGATATTTTTACTGACAAAGCCGATGTGATTGTTTGTGACGGATTTACAGGTAATATTCTTTTAAAAACCATTGAAGGCTTTTACCGTCTTCTGAAATACCGGCAGATAAAAGACGAGTATTTTGAAACCTTCAATTATGAAAATTACGGAGGCACTCCGGTATTGGGAATCAGCAAGATTGTCATGGTTGCACATGGCATGTCTTCTCCTTTTGCTATTAAAAATATGTTGGCTCAGACAATTTCAATTTATCAAAACAAGCTCATTGAAAAAATAGCAGAAAGTTTTAAAAAAATTCTTAAATTTTAGACATGGCTAAGATAAGAGCAGCTATTACCGGAATAAACGGATGGGTACCTCCTGATGTACTTACCAATGCTGATCTTGAAAAAATGGTTGACACCACTGATGAATGGATCGTCACTCGGACAGGCATACGAGAAAGACATATTCTTAAAGGCGAAGGACAAGGCACATCAGTTTTGGGCGCAAATGCAGTTAAAGGACTGCTCGAAAAAACAAGGACAAAACCCGAAGAAGTTGAATTGCTGATATGTTCGACCGTTTCACCCGATATGCTTTATCCGGCCACAGCCAATATTATCAGTGAAAAAACCGGAATTAAAAACGCCTTCAGCTTTGATATGAACGCTGCCTGTTGCGGATTTTTGTTTGCTCTTGTTACTGCTTCCAAATACATTGAATCCGGGGCATTAAAAAAAATAATCGTGGTGGGTGCCGATAAAATGAGCTATCTGGTCGATTATACTAACCGCGAAACCTGTATTCTTTTCGGAGACGGAGCTGGTGCTGTTTTGCTGGAACCAGCTGAAGATGGTCTCGGAATCATCGACAGTATTTGCCACACCGATGGCTCTGGCATGCCATATCTCCATCAAAAAGCCGGAGGATCGGCTCTTCCTGCTTCTCACGAAACCATTGATCAGAGACTCCATTACGTTCATCAGGAAGGGCAAACGGTTTTCAAATTTGCCGTAAAAGGCATGGCAGATGTCTCTTACGACATCATGCAGAAAAACAACCTGAAAGCCGAAGATATTGCTTATCTGGTACCCCATCAGGCCAATCTGAGAATCATAGATGCTACTGCACGAAGAATGGGCATCGATCAGTCGAAAGTAATGATCAATATTGACCATTTCGGAAATACCACGAATGGTACCATTCCCCTTTGTCTCTGGGAGTGGGAAAACAAATTGCATAAAGGAGACAACCTGATACTTGCTGCCTTCGGAGGTGGCTTTACCTGGGGCTCTGTTTATTTAAAATGGGCTTATAACGCTGATGAAAGATAATTTTAACATTTTTTAATGGATATTTATGGCAACTACTGCAGATTTTAAAATCGGATTATGTATTGAATTTAATAATGAACTTTATCAAATTGTTGATTTTCAACATGTTAAACCAGGGAAAGGGCCTGCTTTTGTCCGTACCAAACTGAAGGGAATTCCATCAGGGAAAGTGATAGACAATACTTTTACTTCAGGCGTTAAAATTACGACTGCCAAAGTGGTTTATCATCCTTTCCAGTTTTTATATCAGGATGAATCCGGATATGTATTCATGAATACAGAGACTTTTGAACAGGTTACACTTCCTGAAGAAATGGTTGAAAATCATGATTTAATCAAGGAAGGACAGGAATTAGGCATCTATTACCACGAAGAAACCGAAACACCTCTTTATTGCGAACTCCCTGCTTTTATCGAACTGGCAGTAACCTATACCGAACCGGGTGTCAAAGGAGATACAGCTACCAATACGCTTAAACCCGCCACCCTCGAAACGGGCGCTGAAATAATGGTTCCTCTTTTTGTCAACACTGATGATGTCATCAGGATTGATACCCGTACACGTACCTATGTTGAAAGGGTAAAAAAATGATGACAATCAGGCTGTTAAGAGGCATTCATTCCTTTTCCCTGTTTCAAAAAAATATTTTTCTTCACCACGATGTGAATTATTAATTATTTATACCTTTGCACTCTCAATTGAAATAAGAAATTTTAAAAATTTTGAATAAGTGGACACTTTAAGTTATAGAACGGTATTTGTAAACAAGGCCACTGTCAGCCGTAAATGGTATCTGGTCGATGCCGAAGGTGAGGTTTTGGGACGCCTGAGTTCAAAAGTTGCCAAAATCCTCATGGGAAAAAATAAACCAGATTATACTCCCCACTTTAATTCCGGAGATAAAGTAGTGATTGTCAATGCAGAAAAAGTAAGGCTCACCGGAAAGAAAATGACAGATAAACTGTATGTCAGGCATACGGGTTATCCGGGAGGGCAAAAATTCAGAACACCATTAGATATCTTACATCGCAAACCAGAAGATTTAATCCTGCATGCTGTAAAAGGAATGCTCCCCAAAAACAGACTTCAGAAACAATACCTGAAAAATCTGCACGTTTACACTGGTCCACAACATCCTCATATCGCACAAAACCCGGTTAAATTAGAAATATAATAATTGAAAATGGAATATATTCATGCAGTAGGAAGAAGAAAAACATCCGTATCAAGAGTTTTTCTGAAAAAAGGCGAAGGAAACATTAAAGTCAACGACTCCGATTACAAAGAATATTTTAAGACCATCTTCCTTCAGTCATCAATTGAAGAACCCTTCAAGCTCAGCGGGACTGCCGGACAGTATGATGTGATGGTCAATGTTTACGGAGGAGGTACTACAGGCCAGGCCGAAGCTACCCGCTTAGCCATTTCGAGGGCTCTCATACAGATTAACGAAGAATTTAAAGATGTTTTAAAAAGCCACGGTTTATTAAAACGTGATCCGAGAATGGTTGAGCGTAAAAAACCTGGTTTCCCTAAAGCAAGAAAAAGATTTCAGTTCAGAAAGAGATAATGACGATAGTATGGAAATAAATTATGATTTAAACCAGTTTCTTGAAGCAGGTGTTCACATCGGGCACAACAGCAGTAAATGGAATCCCAAAATGGCTCCCTATATCTTTATGGAGCACAATGGCGTTCATTTAATTGACATCAAAAAAACAATATCAAAACTTCAGGTAGCCTGTAATGCTGCAAAAAACATTTCACGTTCCGGCAGAAAAATTTTGTTTGTAGCCACTAAAAAACAGGCAAAAGAAATCATCGAACAGGCTGCAAAAAGAGTCAATATGCCTTACGTTACCGAAAGGTGGCTGGGAGGAATGCTCACTAACTTCAGCACGGTCAGAAAATCGATCAAAAAACTGAATTCGATTGAAACCATGTTTAAAGATGGCACTGTGCTGAACATGAACAAGAAAGAGCGTAACATGCTGATGCGTGAAAAAGAAAAACTCGAAAAAGTATTATCCGGAATTATCGAACAAAAACGTCTTCCTTCAGCATTGTTTATTATCGACATTAAAAAAGAACACATAGCCTTAGCTGAAGCAACCAAACTGAACCTCGCCACCTTTGCGCTTGTGGATACCAATTCCGACCCGACAAAAGTAGATTTCCCCATTCCCGGCAATGACGATGCTACCAAATCAATAGCCCTCATTACTGAATTATTTACCCAAGCCATAGAAGAAGGACTGAACGAAAGAAAATCAGTAAAAGAAGAAATCGAAAAAGAGGTAAAAGAAAAAAATACGGATGAATCTGCACCCCGTCCTCACAGACGCAGAAGAAACCAAAAATAGTTACAATAAATTCAAAAACAATATTTTATGACAATTAATAGTGCAGACGTGGTAAAGCTCCGCAAAGCCACAGGAGCCGGAATGATGGATTGTAAAGAAGCCCTCATGGCTACAAACGGCAATTTTGAAGAAGCCATTGATTATTTACGTAAAAAAGGACAAAAAGTTTCGGCTAAAAGAGCTGACCGTGATGCCACTGAAGGCGTTATTTGTGCAAAAATTTCTCCGGATGCTACATTTGGCCTCCTGGTAGAAGTGTGCTGCGAAACTGATTTTGTTGCTAAAAATGCTGATTTTATCGCTTTTGTCGATAAAATTGCTGAAACAGCACTTCAATACAGACCCAACAACATCGAAGAACTCAAATCACTTCCGGTCGGAAATTCTAAAGTTTCTGACCTCCTCAACGACCAACTGGCTAAAATCGGTGAAAAAATCGACATTACCAACTATAAAACTCTTTCCTCTGATCTGGTTGTCAGTTACATTCATAGCGGGAACAAAATTGGCGTCCTCACCGGCCTCAGCAAATCAGGGAAAGATGAATACATCACCTGCGGGAAAGATGTTTCCATGCAGATAGCAGCCATGAACCCCTATGCCATCGATCCTTCGGGAATCAGTCAGGAAGTCATCGACCGCGAAATGGCTATTGCTGTCGAACAAACACGACAGGAAGGCAAACCAGAAAATATGATTGAAAAAATTGCACAGGGCAAGCTTAATAAATTTTTCAAAGAAAACACCCTGCTCAGCCAGCCTTTTGTTAAAGACAACAGCAAAACCGTTGGCGATTATATCGCACAGGTTGATAAAGACTTAAAAATTACTGATTTTGTACGTATTGCTATAAATTCCTGATTTTTATAAATTTTCTCTCTATAAAGACAATACCCTTTATTTTTGCACAAATAAAGGGTATTATTTTTTTAACACAAAAGCATGAAATACAAAAGAGTATTGGTCAAACTCAGTGGAGAAGTTTTGGCTGGAAATCTGGATTTTGGTATCGATCAAAACATGCTGCTTCACTATGCAGATGAAATAGAAAAAGTAGTTCAGAAAGGTGTTCAGCTCGCCCTTGTGATCGGAGGAGGAAACATTTTTCGTGGGACAGAACTAATTGAGAATGAGATAATCAGTAAATCAAAGGCCGATCAGATGGGTATGCTCGCCACTTGTATTAATGCTATTGCCCTGTCGGAAGCTTTTTCAGGAAAAGGAATACGGAACAAGCATCTTTCTGCTTTCCATATCGGAAAAATGACCGAGGAATTCAATAATGATCATGCTATTGAATATCTTGAATCAGGATACGTATTGATTTTATCAGGAGGAACAGGAAATCCATTTTTCACGACCGATTCAGCAGCAGCTCTGCGTGCAGCTGAGCTTAAAGTGGATATTTTACTGAAAGGGACCAAGGTGGATGGTGTTTATTCGGATGATCCGGCCAAAAACAAATATGCTACCCGCTATACTTCCCTCAGTTTTAACGAAACCATTCAGAAAAACCTGAAAATAATGGATACTGCTGCCTTTGCCATTTGCAAGGAAAACAAAATACCTGTCATTGTCTATAATACCAATGAAAAAGGGAACCTCCTGAAAATAATACAGGGAGAAGAAAACATTGGAACTATTATTTCTTAGAAAAGTTCTAAATTTGCACACATTCACTAACGTTAAAATTTCTAAAAATGCCATATTTTTTTACTTCAGAATCCGTTTCGGAAGGACACCCCGATAAGGTGGCCGACCAGATATCAGATGCCTTACTTGATGAATTTCTTCGATTTGATCCTGAATCAAAAGTAGCCTGTGAAACATTTGTTACTACCGGTCTGGTAGTGGTAGGCGGAGAAGTCAGAACTCGCGGATATGTTGAAATTCAGGATGTTGTAAGAAAGACCATCCATGAAATCGGTTATACCAAAGCTGAATATATGTTCGATTCCGCATCCTGTGGAGTCGTCAGTGCCATTCATGCCCAAAGCGATGACATCTACATGGGTGTTGATCGTGGAAACATTGAGAATCAAGGTGCTGGCGACCAGGGAATGATGTTTGGCTATGCTTGTCGCGAAATGGATAACTACATGCCCGTTGCCGTTGAGCTTGCCCACATGCTTGTTCAGGAACTGGCAGCCATCAGAAAAGAGGGGCGTAAAATGAAATACCTCAGACCCGATTCAAAATCTCAGGTAACTATCGAATACAGCGATAATCATAAGCCCTTGCGTGTACATACCATTGTGGTTTCTACCCAGCATGATGAATTTGATACCACAGAAAAAATGCATCAGCGTATAACCCAGGATGTCAGAAATATTTTGATCCCAAGAGTTAAAAAACTTTGCCCTCCGCGTGTCAAAAGACTTTTTAAGGAAGACTTCATTTTACATGTCAACCCCACCGGAAAGTTTATTATCGGTGGTCCTCACGGGGATACCGGACTTACCGGAAGAAAAATCATTGTTGATACCTACGGTGGAAAAGGAGCTCATGGTGGAGGTGCTTTTTCGGGAAAAGATTCCTCAAAAGTTGACCGGTCTGCTGCCTATGCCTGCCGCCATATTGCCAAAAACATGGTCGCTGCAGGTATTGCTGATGAAATTCTCATTCAGGTGGCCTATGCTATCGGTATCGCTCAACCCGTTGGTCTTTTTGTCAACACCTATGGTACCTGTAAAATTAAAAACAGTCAGGGGAAAAAACTCAGCGACAGCGAACTGGCCGAAAGAGTGGCAAAAATTTTTGACCTTCGCCCGGGCGCTATCGTCAAAAGATTTGGACTAAAACTGCCCATTTTTCAGCCTACAGCCAGTTATGGACATTTCGGCAGAGATGTTTACGAAAAAGAAGTGGAAGTATATTACGACCCGAAAGACCCCAAACCTAATTGCAATGGTAGAAAATATCAGATTAAAGCTAAGTTTTTCCCATGGGAAGAACTTGATTACGTTGATAAGCTGAAAAAAGAATTTAACCTGTAAAATATTTTCCGTATTGTAAGATTCCTTTAATTTCGCATCAAAATTTATAGCCATGATAATCCCTGAAGATTTAAAATTTACCAAAGACCACGAATGGATTCGTGTGGAAGGAACTGAAGCTTATGTAGGAATTACAGATTTTGCTCAGAAAGAGTTAGGAGATATCGTTTATATCGAAATTGAAACTGTTGGCGATAAACTCTCCAAAGGAGATGCATTCGGAACCATCGAAGCCGTAAAAACCGTTTCAGATATGTATATGCCCGCATCAGGCCATATTCTTGAAAAAAATCCTGAAATTGACGATTCTCCTGAGCTGGTTAATAAAGACCCTTATGGTAAAGGATGGATGATTAAAATAACCTTGTCGGATCCGGCAGAGCTGAACGATTTGCTTAGCCCCGAAGAATATGCAAAACTGATTGAAGAATAAACATAAGTTTATCAGATTTTTAATAACTGGCTTCCCTTTTTTTTGGGCCCTTTTAATTGCTTTTTTATCGCTCATGCCTGAAAGTGTTGCTGAAAAGTGGTGGTTCGATTTTTTTATTCCTGCTGACAAAATTGCCCATTTCATCATTTATTTTGTCTTTACTTTCTCAATAATTTTAGCCATTAATTTTGAAAATCTCCGTTTTAGTTTACCTTTGCAGATAACTGCAGTTGCGGTTATTTCAATTTTATACGGAATTCTAATGGAAATACTTCAAAAGACAGCAGCAATAGGCAGAAGTGCTAATTTAAGCGATGTTTTAGCCGATTCAACAGGAGTATTTGCAGGAATTTTGCTCTTTTTTGTTTTAAGAAAAAATCTTTTAATCATTAAAAACCTATGAAACCGAAAAAGACTGAAAAGGCTGATGTGGATAAAAAATCCGGCCTTTATTTTCGTATAGGTCTGGCCATTTCTCTGGCTCTGTCAATTCTTGCCTTTGAGTGGACGCAGTATGATAAAACAACTGTTGACCTTTCAAGCAATCTGGTACTTGACGAAGAAGAAGAAGTAGCCGACATCACCAAACAGGATCAACCTCCACCTCAGGCCCCGCCACCGGCTGCACCTCCTGAAATCGAAATCGTTGAAGATAATGTCAAAGTTGATAATACGAACCAGTTACAGGATGTTGAAGCCAATGAACAACAGGCCATTGAAATCCCTGTCTTACAGGAAGAAAAGGAAACTGTGGTGGAAGAAGAAATTTTCTTTGTTGTGGAAGATATGCCCACTTTTCCTGGCGGAGAAGTTGCCCTTCAAAAATATCTTAAAGACAATATCCGCTATCCTGAAATTGAAAGGGACAATGGTATCCAGGGCCTTGTGGTTGTTTCCTTTGTCGTTGAAAAAGACGGAAGCGTCAATAAAGTTGAAATTTTAAAAGGCGTTACGCCAAATATCAACGATGAAGCCATCAGGGTTATTAAAGCCATGCCAAAATGGTCACCCGGAAAACAAAGAGGAAAACCGGTCAGGGTCACCATCAATGTGCCTATCAGGTTTACTCTCCAGTAAATATTTGTTAAAATAAAAACTTAAAAGCCGGCAAATTCCCCTGCCGGTTTTTTTTTGCCTTTACCTTTCTTTTTTCTCAATATTCAACCTCACTACTCATTTCTTTTTAACTTTCAGATATTCTCAGCTGAATTTATGGAATGTTGCCATAACTTGCATCATAACATTAACATTCTAAAATTAAAAGCCATGAAACCGAAAAAATCAAAACATGCAGATGAAGAAAGGATGAGAGGTATTTTTTTCAAGTTAGGATTAATCTGTTCAATGACGGTGGTCATTTTAGCCTTTACCTGGTCTTCCAGAGACAGTAAAGACATTTCACTACAGAACAATTTCAACTATGCTGAAGCTGAAGAAATTACGGATGTAACATGGCAAAAGCCTCAGAAACCTTTGGTAATCAACAATCCGGTCCTAAAAATTGTCAGCCGGACCGTGCCTTTCGACAGCAATTTGCAGAACCTGTTCAGGGTGGATGTTAAGCCAACAGACTCAATTGTTTTTGATTTCCCGGAAGATACTGCTGAAGTCGATTACGACCCTTATGGATTTATTCCATTGGAAAAAAGGCCTGAATTCCCGGGTGGTGAAATTGAACTTGCCAGATTTTTAAAAGCCAATATCGTTTATCCTGAGCCTGAAAGAAGTTATGATGTTCAGGGAGTAGTGGTCGTGGCCTTTGTGGTTGAAAAAGATGGCTCTTTATCAGATATTCACGTTGTTAAATCTGTTTCACCAAATATTGACCATGAAGCAGTAAGGGTAGTCAGCAAAATGCCACGCTGGACACCCGGTATCCAAAGAGACAAGCCTGTCAAAGCAGGATTTCATCTGCCCATCAGGTTTACTATTGTGCATTAATTGCTAAAAACTTCATAACCTCAATTTGATTTTATTTCAGATAAGCATTTTTCCCCCTTAACTTATTCATTTTCTGACTCTTTTCTGCTATCTCTTTTATTTCGCAAAATATTTTCCTTCAGATTCCGTTTTATTTTCGTTTTTTTGCAACTCTTTTTACTACATAAACAAGTCTTTTCAACTTAAATACATAACGAGAATGAATAAAATCAGGCTTTTTGCCTCACTTTTTTTTGCCATAGTTTTTATATTGCTGTTGCTCACGCTGTTTATCAGGCCTTTTGCTCCCAAAGAAATAAAAACCGGCAAAGCAGAAGACACATTGGTTGTTGTTCCCCAATACCTATATGGGTTTAATCTGGATTCTTTTCAGGTAGATAGTGGAATTATTGCGAAAAACACCTCCTTTTCCGACATTATGAAATCTTTCTCATATCCTCAAAATCAGATAAATGAGTTGGAAGACAGTGCTTTAAATGTATTTCCGCTGAGAAAATTCAAGGCAGGGAACAGGTATTTTGTTTTTTTATCAAAAGACAGTATCAGAAAAGCTGAATATTTTGTTTATGAAGAAAATCCCATCTTTTATGTATTGATGAAACTCCAATATCCTTTGAAGGTCAGCAGATTACAAAAAGAAGTTGATACTATTATCCGAACAATGGGAGGGGTTGTGATGAATTCACTGTGGCAAGACATGACTGCATACGGAGCTGTTCCGTCCCTTATCAATGCTCTTTCCGAAGTTTTTGAATGGGATATTGATTTTTTCAGGATTCAGAAAAATGACAAATTCCGGATTATTTATGAGGAAGTCAAGGTGGAAAACAAGGTGGTAAGCATTGGCAGAATAATATCGGCATGGTTTGAACATGAAGGAAATGCATATTATGCCATTCCTTTTGAGCAAAGTGGCCGTAAAGATTTTTTCGACAAAGACGGGAAAAACCTGAGAAAGATGTTCTTAAAAGCGCCATTAAAATTCAGCCGAATCAGTTCAGGATTCAGCAATGCCCGTTTTCATCCCATACTTCACCGTTACCGCCCACATCATGGGATTGATTATGCAGCAAGAGCGGGAACACCCGTCAGCACCATCGGTGACGGAACGGTTGTTTTTGCAGGGTATCAGGGTGGAGGAGGCAATACGGTGAAAATAAGACACAATGCAACTTATACTTCTGCTTATCTTCATCTTTCCCAGTTTGCAAAGGGCATCCGGAAAGGAGCAAAGGTGAAACAAGGCGAAACAATAGGATATGTCGGTTCAACGGGACTTAGCACAGGAGCACATCTCGATTTCAGGATTTGGAAAAATGGTGTTCCCATTAACCCGTTAAATCTGAAAAGTCCCCCCGTTGAATCAGTTTCAGCGGAAAATATGCCTGAATTTATTAAAATCAGGGATCAATATATTCATGAACTCGACAAAATCAAAATAGAACCGCCCGCTGAAAAAGAAAAATAACCCTGAACTTTACCTTACCCCAAAAATTCTATTTTCATTTTAAGTGCTTAAAATATCTTACCAGACAGAACACTGAATGATACCTTAATGAAATTTAGTTTAGTCTATCAAGAAGCTGAAAAATTATTAACCACCAGGACACCAAGTCACGAAGAAAATATTTATAAAACTTTGTGTCACCGTGCCCCCGTGGTCAAATCACCTCCGTGCTCCTCTGTGATCTCTGTGGTGAAAAAATCCGTGCCTCCATGGTCAAAAACCATTAACCACAAAGACACCAAGTCACCAAGAAAATATTTATAAAACTTTGTGTCTCCGTGCCTCCGTGGTGAAATTACCTCCGTGCTACTCTGTGATCTCTGTGGTGAAAAATCTCCGTGCTCCTCTGTGATCTCTGTGGTGAAAAATCTCCGTGCTCCTCTGTGATCTCTGTGGTGAAAAATCTCTGTGAGACTCCGTGTCCTCTGTGGTGAAAAATCTCTGTGAGACTCCGTGTCCTCTGTGGTGAAAAAATCCGTGCCTCCATGGTCAAAAACCATTAACCACAAAGACACCAAGTCACCAAGAAAATATTTATAAAACTTTGTGTCTCCGTACCTCCGTGGTCAAATCACCTCCGTGCTCCTCCGTGTCCTCTGTGGTGAAAAATCTCTGTGCTACTCTGTGTCCTCTGTGGTGAAAAAATCCGTGCCTCCATGGTCAAAAACCATTAACCACAAAGACACCAAGTCACCAAGAAAATATTTACAAAACTTTGTGTCTCCGTGCCTCCGTGGTCAAATCACCTCTGTGCTCCTCCGTGTCCTCTGTGGTAAAAAAATCCGTGCCTCCGTGGTGAAATTACCTCCGTGGTGAAAAAATCCTATAATATTCGTTCAGGATTAATGGTAAACCTATATGGCAGTCTCGCATCTTCCCCGGCATACTCCACCCCGATTCGGCTATTGACTTCAAT
>JAAYUY010000149.1 GCA_012517435.1 Sphingobacteriales bacterium
ACCTGAAACAATTCCATGCCGAATTGGGCAAAGAGCCTGTCGATGCTGTGGTATTGGTAAAAAATCCTGTATCTGATCCCTTTATTGATGCCAGCATAAGAGGGAAAATTATCCTCGATAACCTTAAAAATTTCATCAAACTCGATGAAAATCAAAAAGTTTCTGGCACAGTAAACCTCGATCTGATGCTCAGAGGTGCCAATTCATACCTCGAAAAACAGCAGTATGAAAAGTTTCAGGCAAAAGGAAAGATCAGCATGACAAACCTGAGCTATTTTTACAAAGAAATGAATAAAATGCTGAAAATACCGGTTTTTGAACTGCTGTTTTCTCCTCAGCAGGTTCAGCTCAGCAAACTTCAGCTGAGCATTGAGCAAAATGACCTGAGTGCCAGCGGAAACCTGACGAATTTTATTCCTTATATCTTCAAAAAAGGAGTTCTGAAAGGAAATCTGAATCTGAACTCCAGCTTCATGAATCTGAATACATTTTTAGTCAAAAGCAAAGAAGATCAGAAAGTTACAAACAGCACGCCAGCCTCAGCCACTACTCAGGATAAAACAGAAATGACTGTATTTGAAGTTCCCGGAAATATTGATTTCACGATGGATGCCCGCTTTGCCAGGCTTATTTATGACAAAATGGATATGAAAAATGCAGTCTGCAAGCTGATACTCAGAGATAAAAAACTGACCATCAACCCGTTGCAGGCAGATGTCCTGAATGGGCGTATTACAGTCAGCGGATACTATGATACCTACATCAAGGAAAAACCGGCTTTTGATTTCAGCCTGAAACTGACGGAATTAAACATAAATTCAGCCTATCAGACCTTTGAAATACTGAAAAAATACGTTCCGATTGCAGCCTTTGCAAAAGGCAACATCAGCGGAGAGCTGAGTATTAACAGTCTTCTGAAGCAAAACATGATGCCCGACTTTGGCACACTTTTCAGCAAGGGAGTACTTGCCATCAGAGAAATATCGGTGCAAAATTTCAAGCCACTCACCCTGACCGCAAATGTCCTTGAAATGAACAGCCTGAAAAATCCAACCATCAGAAATATAAAACCCTCCTATATTATCAAAGACGGAAAACTTACTCTCAATCCCCTGACTTTTAAAATTGATAAAACCAATTTCCTTGTCAGCGGGTGGAACGGGCTTGATAAGAGTATCAATTATGAAATAAAGGTAGATGTTCCGGTGGAAGAGCTGAAGAAGAAATCTTCTGCTTACCTGAAAAACATGGGAATAGCGAATATCAATATGCTGGTCGGAGAAACCGTTCCAGTGTTTGTTTACCTGACCGGTAGTGTTGATGATCCCAAAATAAAGACTTCAGTGAAAAAACTCACGCAAACGGTTACGGAAGCTGCCAAAGAGAAAGCAAAGCAAGAGATTGATATTCAGAAACAAAAGGCTGAAGAAGCCGCCAGAAAAGAAATAGAAAAACAAAGACAAATTCTGGAAGAGAAGGCAAGGCAGGAACAGGAACGCCTGAAACAGGAAGCGGAAAAAAAGCGTAAGGAAGCAGAGGAAAAGGCAAGGCTTGAAGCGGAAAAGAAAAAGAAAGAGCTTGAAAATGAAGCCAAGAAAAAGCTGAAAAACATTTTGAAATAAAGGAATGATTCAGGAAGCTGAAAATGTGCTGAAATTGATTTCTCAGCAAAAACTGCCGGGGAAAGAGGCACAATATAAAATGGCACCTGAAAACAGAAAACATGAGCCTGCCGGTTGGCCTGAAATAAAGATGCCCAGAGACAGTGGTGTTTTAATCCTTATCTATCCTGCTGAAAACGAGCTACATACAGTTTTCATACAACGCCACCATTATCAGGGCTTTCATTCCAATCAGGTATCATTGCCGGGAGGTAAATATGAAAAAACAGATAAAGACCTCTATCAGACCGCCCTTCGCGAAACATCTGAAGAACTGGGCATAGATACCGCTGACATCATGTTTTTGAGCAAATTAACGCCATTGTTTGTTCCGCCAAGCAATTTCATCATCCATCCTTTTGTGGGCTATTTACCCTACAGACCGGTTTTTCATCCCGACAGCAAGGAAGTCAAGTCACTATTTGAGGTGAGTTTTCCAGAAATGCTGGATGAAAAAAATATTCAGGAAAAGCCCATTCAGTTTTCAAATGGTGAATGGCACCCTACTCCCTGTTTCGTCTGGAAAACTTATATTGTTTGGGGAGCTACAGCCATGATCATGAGTGAGTTTATTGAATTGTTAAAAAAATGTTCTTCGAATGGTAACTTTTCAAATGCAGCAGCCACTTAACCTAAATTTTGAAATGAAAAAGATTATTTTACTATTGACTGTCCTGTTGATGTTTCAGAAAGTATTTCCTCAAAACGAAAATGAAGTCTGCCCGCTGCTTCAGAAAGCGGCCAAATCGTATTGTGATGGAAATTACAAAACATCCATCAAAACCCTCAATGAATTTCTGCGGCTCTATCCATCACATTTGCTCAATCAGGAAGCAATGTATGCCAGAGGACTTTGTGCCTATCTTTCCGGAAAAGAAAAGCTTGCATACCGCTATCTGGAGGAAGTGATGTCTCTGAAGAGTTATCAGGAGTCAGATTCCTTCGGTTATTCCATTCTCCTGTGTAATTACATTCAGAATAACTGTAAAAATATCCTGGTACCGGACTATTTGCAAAATCTTCAACACGAAGCCAGCATACTGCTGTATGAACTGGAAATGAAAAACAAGAACTACGCAAAAGCTTATGTCCACCTGGACAATGCAGCCCGTTATTACCGTTTCTGGTATGGTTGCGGTACCACCGACCTTGAAGAAAGCATGCGTTTGGCTCTTTTATTCTCAGCGTATTACGACAAAATCAATCAGCCAGATACGGCAGTTTATGAGCTTTTTCCTTTCCTCTTTGAACCTTCCGCTTTCCCGGGCAAGTATTATGAAAATGTGTGCAAAACTGCCGCAGATAAACTGATAAAACTGAAAGGAGAAGCGGAGGTGAAATCTGAACTGGCAAAAGCAGTCAGAGATGTCTATTATGAAAGCCATGAAGATCTTCACGGGCATGAGGCAAGAATCTGGTATGTCAGATTTTTCGGATTTAAAATCAAAGCCTCACCGGAATACCTCCACAGCAAGGTTAACTCACCTGATGAGGTCAGGCAATACCTTATGCAAACAACATTTTACAAACTCATTTTTAATTTGCCATAAATAAACCGTTCTGATTTTTAATAAAACACCATTGCCCTGCCAACAGTGTTCACATCTCATCCGGAAGTTTACAGGCAAAATGCTTAATTTTGTCGCGGATTAAACAGTATAATTTCCTTAGAAATGAGTAATAAAGCACCTGAAATTTTCTATACAGACGAAGGAAACGGGAATGTCATTGTCTTTATACACGGGTTTCTGGAGTCATCTGATATCTGGAACGACTATTCTGAAAAGCTCAGTCAAAACTTCAGGGTGATATGCATCGACCTGCCCGGACATGGAAAATCATCCAATATCAGTAAAGTTCACAGCTTGAAACTGATGGCAGAGGAAGTCAGGAATATTCTTGAAATTCTTGGCATCAACAAGTGCCTGATGGTTGGCCATAGCATGGGGGGTTATGTAACCATGGAATTTGCCTCACGCTTTCCACGTTTTCTGAAAGGAATTGTTTTGCTCAACTCACAGGCAGGCAGCGACAGCGAAATGGATAAAGTAAACAGAAACAGGACGATAGAGCTGGTTGAAAACGACCATACTTCTTTCATAACTTCTTTTTACCCGGGATTATTTGCTCCTGAAAATGCCGGAAGATATAATAAGGAAATTGAATGGCTCAGAAGCATTGGTCTGAGTATGGATAAGGAAGGTATTATTGCTTCGCTGGCAGGCATGCGCGACAGAGCCGACCACGTTTCAACCCTTGAAAATTCAGAGGTTCCTGTGCTGATCATTGCCGGAGACCATGATAGCCGTATCCCTGTTGAAAAAATCAGGCATCAAACTGCCAATGCTCCGAAAGCCAGGCTTGTCATTCTTGAAGGAACAGGCCATTTAGCCTATATTGAAGAAAAAGATGAGGTGTTGACCATCATCCGGAACTTTGCCAGCGAGGTGTTTAAAAAGAAAAAATAGGTATGCGTCAGTATCTTGATTTAATGCAACATATCCTCGATCATGGGGTCATCAAAAGCGACCGGACCGGAACCGGAACAAAAAGCATTTTCGGTTATCAGATGAGGTTCGACCTTTCTGCAGGTTTTCCAGCACTGACCACCAAAAAGCTTCATTTGAAATCCATCATTTATGAATTATTATGGTTTTTAAAGGGAGATACCAATACCCGCTACCTGAACGAGCATGGCGTTACGATTTGGGACGAATGGAAAGATGAAAACGGAGACCTTGGCCCGATTTACGGGGCTCAATGGGTCAGATGGCCTGACTATCAGGGGAATACTATCAATCAGATTGAGAAATGTGTGGATACCATCAAAAAAAATCCTGATTCACGCAGAATCATTGTCAATGCATGGAATGTTGCACAACTGGACGAAATGGCACTTACCCCCTGCCATGCCATGTTTCAGTTTTATGTAGCGGACGGCAAGCTCAGTTGTCAGCTATATCAGCGCAGTGCAGATGTTTTTCTGGGTGTTCCTTTCAACATTGCCTCCTATGCTCTGCTGACCATGATGATTTCACAGGTAACAGGGCTACAGGCAGGTGAATTCGTTCACACTTTTGGTGATGCTCACCTGTATTTAAACCATCTGGAGCAGGCAAAACTTCAGTTGAGCCGTGAACCCCGCCAACTCCCCTTGATGAAAATCAATCCTTCGGTAAAAGACATCTTTGGTTTTCAGTATGAAGATTTCGAACTTGTTGATTATAACCCACATCCACACATTAAAGCCCCTATTGCCGTATGATTTCAATTATCGTAGCCATTGCAGAAAACCGTGCAATCGGAAAAAACAACGAATTGCTCTGGCATCTGCCCAACGACCTGAAAAGATTTAAACAACTGACCACCGGCAAAACCATTGTCATGGGGCGTAATACCTGGCTGTCGTTGCCTGTCAG
>JAAYUY010000150.1 GCA_012517435.1 Sphingobacteriales bacterium
CGTTATCTTGAGTTTAAATGGGTGAAAGGACATGATAAGTGTATGGAAAACATCATCTGCGACAGAGAAGCCAAGCGGGTAGCAGGTAAATCGGTCAGGAATGTTCCGCCATTTCTATCAGGAAATTCTCAGGATACTCAATATTTATAAGATACAAACCGCAAGCAGGAAGTGATTTGCCTGCCTTGCTCCGGTCGCAGGCAAGCATTCTTTCCTCAAATTCTGATGGCGTTATTTTCTGACGTCCTACATCCAGCAGCGTTCCGGCAAGCAACCTGACCATTGAACGGACAAAACGATTGGCTGTAATCCGGAAAATGTAAAATTCATCCGTTTCTGTCCAATATGCTTCGGTAACACGACAAAGCTGATTTTTCTGGCTGCCATGTGCCTTGCTAAAGGTAGTAAAATCTTCATTTTTTAATATCATTGCGCTGGCTTTGTTCATCAGGTCTGTATCAAATTTTTCATAAGAAAACAGAGCCAGATCAATATAAAAAGGATTTTTCCCCTTGCAGATTAGATATTCATAGGTCCTTGATAGCGCATCCCAGCGGGCATGTATCTTTTGCGGGCATGCATACATTTTTCTGACGAGAATATCCAATGGCAAAAAACTGTTGAGTTTATGCCTGAAATCTGACGTTAAACTGTGGCTGGTATCAAAATGAAGAAAAAACTTTCGGGCATGCACACCCGCATCCGTCCTGCCGCACCCCATACAGTTTATTTTTTCACCCAACATCAGGGAAATGTGTTCGTTCATGACCTGCTGAACACTGATACTTCCGGGTTGAATCTGCCAGCCATGAAAGTGAGAACCCAGATATGCTATTTCAAGAAAATACCTGTTTTTCATGATTGAATTGATTAAGGGAGTTATCTTCTGACAAACAGGTTATATTTTAAAATACAGTACAAAGCCCTGAGGCCATCTTTCCAGTTGATTTTCTTTCCTTCCTGATATTGCCTGCCATAGTAGGAAATGCCTATCTCATATATCCTGATGCCGGGGATACGGGAAACTTTTGCTGTTACTTCCGGCTCAAATCCAAACCGGTCTTCTTTCAATTGAATTGATTTGATGATCTCCATACGGAAAAGTTTGTAACAGGTTTCCATATCAGTCAGGTTGAGATTGGTGAACATATTGGAAATAAACGTCAGTAATCTGTTCCCTATTGAGTGCCAGAAAAACAATATCCGGTGTGGCTTTCCACCCATGAACCTGGAACCGTACACCACATCTGCCACCCCATTTAAAACCGGCTGCAACATTTCTGTATATTCATCGGGATCATATTCAAGGTCGGCATCCTGAATAATCAGGTAATCTCCTTCTGCCAGACGGATACCGTTGCGGATAGCGGCTCCTTTCCCCCGATTCTCAGCATGTACAATCAGTTTTATATTCACTTCAGGATATTTTTCCCTGTACTCCCTGACCAAAGAGGCTGTTGAATCTTTTGAACAGTCGTCAATGACGATGATTTCTTTTTCAATCCCATCAGGTAAACGGCAATTCCTGACTTTTTCAAGAATGGATATAATGGTTTTTTCTTCGTTGAAGGCGGGTATGACGATACTTAAAACAGGCATCTATTCAAAAATTACTTCGTAAATGTCGGGACATTCTTTCCCCGTGATATAAAAAGTTTTGGTAGTTTTATCGTAAGCAATGCCATTTAATACTGCTTCAGGATTTGCATTCGATATGGTAGAGCAGTTCAGGTTTGAAACATCTATTTCTGCTTCGGCAATGCCTGTTTTTTCATCAATAACAAGAATTCTCCCCACTCCATATACATTCGCATAAATTTTTCCGTCAACATATTCCAGCTCATTCAGGTAATAAACCGGCTTTCCCCTCAGTTTCACATTAATCACTCTTTCAACCGAAAAATTCATCATATTTCTGAAGAAAATCCGGTCGCTGCCATCGCTCATGATGTATTGCTGTCCATTGTTGGCAAGTCCCCAGCCTTCTGTTTCATAACTGAATTCTATTCCTTTCCGGCTAAAATCGGAAAGGCTATAGGTATAAGCCTTCTTTTCCCTGTAAGTCAGCAAGGTGAGGTAGCCATCATGAATGGTGAGCCCTTCGGCAAAGAAGTCTTTTAAATCAACAGACGACAGCAGTTTACCCGTTTTAAGGTCTATCTTTTTTAATGCCGATTTTCCATACAAACCACTGCTTTCGTAGAGAATTCCATTGTCTATTTCAAATCCCTGCGTATAAAGACGGTCTCCGGGATGGCTGAATTGCCTCAGAATTTTGTACGTCATGGTTTTTGCCTGAACACTTTCCTTCGATGGGATTTTTTCTTCAGGAGTTTTTTTCTGTTGTTTTTTGCATGAAACAAGCAAAAGTGAGAAAATCAAAACAACAAAAACAAGTCTTTTTAACCACATATCAATTTTTATTTCAATTACAAAGTTAAACTTCCCTGCCACACACAGAAATTTAAATAATGAGGGTATTTTTGCTCTTTGAATAATCATGAAATCCGCTGGCAATATCTTTAAAACAGGCGTTGGCCCATCGAGCAGCCATACCATGGGGCCAAAAAGAGCTTCCGAAAAATTTCTGGCTGAAAACAAAAATGCCTTTTCTTTTCAGATTACACTGTTGGGTAGTCTGGCTGCAACGGGTAAAGGCCACCTCACCGATAAAGCCATCATCGAAACTTTTTTACCCCGTCAGACAGAGATTGTATGGAAGCCCGAAACCACCCTCCCCTTTCATCCCAATGCAATGATTTTTAAAGCCTTTGATAAAAACTACAATCTTTTATCAGAAAAAACTTATTACAGCATTGGCGGAGGTGAGATAGTGGAAGAAAATGCAGAAATACATGAGCCTGATATTTATCCTCACCATAAATTCAATGAAATCCTGCGTTATTGCCATTACAGGGGCATGAGCCTTTGGGAATATGTTTACACTTTTGAAGATGCAACTTTCACCACACATCTGACAGAAGTCTGGAAAGTGATGAAAGAAGCCGTCAGACGGGGTATTCAGGCGGATGGAATTATCCCCGGAGGACTTGGTATTTCACGAAAAGCTTCCTCCTATTTTCAAAAAGCCAAGGGATACAGGTCGTCTCTCAA
>JAAYUY010000151.1 GCA_012517435.1 Sphingobacteriales bacterium
AAATGCCATCCAAGATGAACAGAATAATGATATTTTGCGGGATTATTATTTTATTAAACTTACATTCCTGCTCTCCCGAACAGCAAATAATGCCTCAGAATATCTGGATCATCGCTCCCGGAACAAGGCCTTTGATGATTGCTCATGGCAGTGCCAAACTGCTTTTTCCTGAAAACACCTGGATGGCATTCGACAGCTCAGTAGCTATGGGAGCTGATGTGCTGGAAATGGATCTGAGATTGACAAAAGATTCTGTGATTGTTACCCATCACGATGCTGAAATTGATAATACCAGTAATGGGACCGGGAAAATAGCAGACCTCAGCCTGAGTGATCTTCAATCCCTCAACTTTGGCTATTATTTTACAGATTTGTCTGGCAAAAAACCTTATGAAAATCAGCACGTTGAAATTGCCACACTGGAAGGGCTCTTCAAAAAATACCCTCAGATGAAAATGATTATTGAAATCAAAGATGAAGGAGAATGGGGAAAAACAGCAGCAGAAAAAGTTTTTGAGCTTGTTACAAAATACCAGATGCAAAATCAGGTGATTGTCGCTTCATTTCATGACGAAATTCTCAGGTATTTCCTCGACATATCACAATCGAAAGTGCCGGTTTCAACCTCTGAGCGTGAAGCAACCAAATTTGCCCTTACTGCCAAAAGCTTTACAGGTTTTACCTTTGTTCCGGAAGCCGTTGCTGTTCAGCTTCCGCTTAAAAGTTCAGGTCTGAACCTCGGCACCAGAAGGATCATTGCTTCTTGCCATCATCACAACATGGCCATTCACTACTGGACCATCAACGACAAGGAAGAAATGAGAGACTTAATTGAAAAAGGAGCAGATGGAATCATTACCGACCGACCCGACATCATGGCAGAGCTTCTGAAGGAAATGAACTTATAACTTATTCAATAACAACTAATTAAAATTAAAAATTATGAAAAAGAGTGTATTTGTTCCCTTATTACTGGCAGGTATGTTTATAATTTTTACCTCGTGCCAGTCGAAAAAGAAGAAAGATGATGAAGCAAAACTCAAAGCCAGTCAGGAACTATTGCTGAAAGCTCAGGGATTTTTCAAATCCTTGCCAAAGGTAGCAGAAAACCCTGATAATGAGATTACTGATGCAAAAGTTTTGCTGGGAAAAGTTTTGTATTTCGATGTTGCCCTCTCAAAAGACAATAAAATCAGCTGCAATTCGTGCCACAACCTCTCCACCTACGGAGTTGACAATCTGCCTGTATCTCCCGGAAATGACGGGAAAAACGGTACACGCAACAGTCCCACGGTGTTGAATGCCGCTCTTGATTTTGTTCAGTTCTGGGATGGCCGCAACAAAGACGTGGAAGAACAGGCTGGCGGACCTATCCTTAATCCTGTCGAAATGGCCATGCCCAATGAAAAAGCCGTTGTGGATAAAATCAAAAAGGATAGCAAATACCAGAAACTTTTTGCTGATGCCTACCCGGGACAGAAAGACCCTTTCACTTTTGAAAACATCCGTAAGGCCATCGCTGCTTTTGAACGTACGCTGATGACTCCTTCAAAATTTGATGAATTTCTGAGCGGAAAAACAGAAGCACTGAATGATGACGAACAGAAAGGGCTTGCCACTTTTATGGATCAGGGATGTACGACCTGCCACATCGGACAGAACCTTGGCGGAACCATGTTCCATAAATTCGGACTTTTCGGCAATTACTGGGAAATGACTC
>JAAYUY010000152.1 GCA_012517435.1 Sphingobacteriales bacterium
AATCCCTGTAATGTCATACTTCAGTTTTCATGCTCTCTGCATGAGGCTGGTTCCGATGGAGCATGATAAACATTTCTTTTGATCGCAATAATGTTTTTTGAGGTGAAGCAAAGCCTGCGAATCGGCTGCATGATCGTTTTTAAGTCCTATTGCCTCCCAATAACCGAGAATACTGTTTTTTTCGGCCGGCAGGTTCTCGAGTAGCTGAAAAGCTTTTGATGTCAGCAATGATTCATCTTTTTGTTTACCATAACTAAACAGAAAAGGAATGACAGCATTTATGACAATTCTGTTTATCGTTGAAATGCCTAACCTTTTTCTTTTTTTAGATTCTGATTGGTGATCAAACTGGTAATGATTTAACCAGTATGAGGACACCTCGGTATGAAAAAAGTCTTTGAGGTCTTTATCCTGATTGGCTTCAATAATGGCCGAAAAGAGGCTTGATACTTTATGGAGCAGCATTGAAAACTGAGCAATACGTATGGTCGGAAAATCGGCAGGTCTCAGGCGTGCAAATTTCCATTCGCTTTTTTTCATTCCTTTCAGCTGATACTTTGCCTGAAGAAACTGGTATTCAGCTTTCAGCCGGTTGGGATAATCATCTGAGAAGTTTTCATCCAGCATACCTGCCTGTCCGAAAAGCAAAGCTTCCACCTGAAGAAGATTATTTTTATGACGGGCAATAAGTTTCTGAGGCGTCAATAAAGCCAGCTTCTCAAAAGTATCAGCATTGACACGGTAGCCAAAAGAACGTGCAACCGCCACATAAAAGCTCTCGTGCCAGTCACCTGTCTTGTTTAAAAGATTGATAATGTAATCGTTGCGCACTTCAAACCTTTCAGCAGTCATTCTTTGCAGCCATGAATATATTGTCATGCGGTCTACACTGCTTATCATTTCATGGCAGGGGATTTTTTCAGCCGAAATCATCAGAGCCTGATAATTTCTTTTCAGGTGATCGGGGATTCTGTATTTCAGAACAAACTTGGGAATAGTGTGAAAAACATTGGGTTCATCATCTTCATATACCACGTGGAGGATGATGTTTTGATAGGCAGGGTCATGTTGGTGTCCATGCCGGTTCCAGTCACTGCTTTTCAGGTGAATTTCGACATTTCCTGCCCATAATTTATCACTAATTCTGATTTTTGCTTCCAGAAAATCTGGCCCTGCATCCTGATTGTGAATGCCGGGAAAGACTACTTCAATTGGCTCGTCTTCAGTGGTTTGCATGCTTCTTTTTTCAAAAAGCTGATATTTCCAGACAAATTGAAGCAGTTCTTCTTTCATAAAATTTATCCGATGAATTCTTTCATTTGCTGTTGATATTCAAAAGCTGCTTTACTGATGTTATCAGGAAAAGGGAGGTTGTTTTCGGGGAACAAAATCCCTCTCGAAACATTGATGATAATGCCAAAATCCTTGTTTAAGGCATATTTTGATACATCCTTAACCGTTCCGCCCTGGGCACCTACTCCGGGAATCAGCAGAAAATGATCAGGGACGATTTTCCGGATCGATTCGAACGCTCCGGGATGTGTTGCTCCAACGACAAACATAGTATTTTCAGCACTTCCCCATGTGGATGCAGTCTTAAGCACCCGCTCAAATAAATATTCCTCATCTGTTTTTAACATCTGGAAATCAGCAGAGCCTTTATTGGAAGTCAGGGCAAGAATGATGACCCACTTTCCCGGATAATTATAAAACGGAGTTACAGAATCGCTTCCCATATATGGGGAAACGGTGATGGCATCGAATGGCATTTCGCTGAAAAAAGCTTTGGCGTATTGGGATGAGGTGTTTCCGATGTCACCTCTTTTGGCATCTGCTATTTTAAAGATATTATCAGGGATGTAACTGACAGTTTTGATCAGGCTTTGCCATCCTTTCAATCCTGATGACTCATAAAAGGCAAGATTGAGTTTGTATGCTACACAGCAGTCCTTTGTGGCATCAATCACTGCTTTATTAAATTCAAAAACGGGATCATCTGTTTGAAGAAAAGAGCCTGGAATTTTATTCAGATCCGTATCAAGCCCAACACAGAGATAAGATTTTTTCTCACGGATGGCCGCAATGAGCGATTTTCTGTCCATGGTATTAATTGTTGTAGAATATTGACGGGCTTTCCACTTCATTGCTTTTGTGCAGTGCCCTGTCGTAAATGAAAATTTTAAATTTGATATTCTTGCTTTTCTGCGGTGAAATAAAATTTGAATGCCAGGTGATTTCACCTTTTATGGCTTTATTGGGTGTGGCAGGTGTCAGGCTTTTAAACCGGTAAGGGAAGCGAATGGTATCTCCTATGGGAATGCCTCCTATTTCCGGCCTGACTTCAATCCATTGATTATCAACATATTCATAATAATAGATATACATGCAGTAATGGTATTTGCTCCCACTGTTGAAAGGAGGTAAAGTATCGCTTTGTTCCAGTCCCAGATCTCCATCGGCATCTGTATAGGAAATAATCAGTGCGAGGGCAGTGTCTTTGCCATTTTGATTTTTATACAATTCATAACGCTCAAAGCTGATAACCGGAATAATGCCAAAGTCAACCTTGCTTGTGCAGTTGAAAAAGAACAACGGCAAAAGTGCAATGATAAAAAAATACTTAGATTTCACTTTCAATTTTTTCATGGCGTATGCTGTCAAATGACAAATTTAAGGCAAAAATCTTTTCTGTCAGCAAAGAAAATTTCGTGGAAACGGCTATTGAAATATTCCGTTTTCAATACAACAGCAATGCGGTGTACCGCCAGTTTGTGGATCATCTTCAGGTAAACCCGCTTCAGGTACATTCGGTCAGGGAAATACCTTTTATGCCTGTATCTTTCTTCAGGTTTCAACAGATAAAATGTGGAAATTGGGATGCAGAGCTGGTTTTCAGAAGTAGCGGCACTTCAGGGATGGAGCATTCCTATCACTTTGTCAGGTATGCTGAATGGTATCAGGAAAGTTTTATGAAATGCTTCGAGCTATTCTACGGAAAGCCTGAAGATTTTGTTCTTCTTGCCCTCCTGCCATCCTATCTTGAACAAACCCAATCGTCTTTAATTTATATGGTAAACAGCCTGATGAAGAAGGCAGGAAAGGGAAGCGCATTTTTCAGCTTCGACTTTAAGTCATTAAACAAGGCTATTGACTGGTGTAAAAAAAACGACAAAAGAATACTTTTATTGGGTGTTACCTATGCATTGCTTGATTTTTCTGAGCACTATCATCCCGATTTATGTGAGGATATTGTGATGGAAACAGGGGGGATGAAAGGCAGAAAAACAGAAATGCCAAGGGAAGAAGTTCATGAAATTCTATGTACCAGGTTTCATTGTAAAGCCATTCATTCTGAGTATGGAATGACCGAATTGCTCAGTCAGGCTTATTCAAAAGGTGGGGGAGTATTTTATTGTCCGCCATGGATGAAAGTGCTCATACGCGATGTATATGATCCTTGTGAATGCGGCTTGCTTGATACATCCGGCTATGTCAACATTATTGATCTGGCTAATGTTTTTTCATGCTCATTCATAGCTGTTGACGATGCGGGAATAGCTTATGCTGATGGCAGTTTCAGAATAACCGGAAGGGCAGATGCCTCTCCTGTCAGGGGATGTAGTCTGATGTATGTATAAAAAAACGGGACTGAATTTCAGTCCCGTTTAGCTTTATTAACCAATAAATTATTGAATTACATTGAATTTGGAAACGAGGTTGGTATTTTCTCCGGTTAATCTTATCAGGTATGTGCCTGATAAAATGCCACTGACCGGTATGGTTTGATTGTTCTCACCGCGCTGATTGTCGTTCAGGGTGAATTTTTTAACCACCTGACCGTTAAGGTTAATAATCTGTGCGGTAAGTACTACCGGTTTATCCAAAATGTAACGAATATTCAACTGATTTTGAACAGGATTTGGAAATACACTCATCGATTGAGTCAGTACCCTGTCTTCTTTGATGCCAACATTGGTAACGAAAGAGGTACATTCCATAATTCCCATTCCATGAGTGCCGGCATAGAATGCATATCCTCTCCACCATGGGTATCTTTTAATTTGCCTGAGCATGAAAGTCGGGACTCTTGCCATGCCTTCATTCTCTTCATACCAGTCAGTGCCTCCGTTTACAGTAGCCCAGATGCCCAGTTCCGTAGCCAGTATAATGGTATCCTGACTGGAAGATTGTGAGTTAATTGCTGCATCATAAATGGGCATGTGGGGAAGTTTTGAAGTATGAAGCGATGTCCATGTTACATTAGCTGCATCATCAAGGGCGTTGTTGCTGATATAAACATGGTCGTATCCGGTAACGTAATTTCCGAGTGTTACCACAACAACGTTGTCGTTGCTGGGGGAAACACCTATTCCGCAAACTGAGCGGTTGCTCCACGAACCGATTAATTCTGTTTTAATTCCAAAATAATCAGGATCAAAATTCCCGTTCTGATCAAACCAGAGTTTTTTGCCTTTTAAACCTGAAATTCTGTAAAGTCTGCCATTAACGGAGCTTCTCGTTCCAACGAATACAGCATCTCCATCAGATGTATATTCAAGGTGAAGGATTTGCTGGTTGCTGATTCCTTTGGAAATCAGATACCATCTCAGAGTGTCGGCATTAAAATCAACGGCATCAGGGGTCATCCAGATACCTTTGTTGCCTGCAACGAAACATTTTGAAACATGAACAATTGAATCATAGGGATTGCCGCTTGTGTCATAAAATGTTTGTTTTTCTTTGTTTTCCCACAACCGGAAAGGTGTATTGAAGAAAAACTCATCATCTATGACATATTTCTGATTTTTATAGTCGTAAACGAATTTTTCGTAACTTTTCCCTTTATTGGCCGATCTGACACAGCGTCCTTCCTGTGATTCATAGAAAATGATATTGTTGTCGTATTTCGATATTTCTGCATAAAAGCCATCACCACCAAGAATTTCGTGAGCACTGTTACCGGTCAGGCCGCCAGCATCGATGTACATTGAACTTTGATCCTGTGTGCCTCCGACCAGGTTCCCGAAGACATCCACTGCCAGGCCGTAATACTGTGTTGTTGTGTAATAATTGTTGCTGTAACTATATGTTGGATAGTCAGAGGTTTTCCAGTTGTTGCTGACATAAATTCCTCCATCAGTAACGATATACATTTTTTCAGGTTTTGACTTCAGGTCAAACCGTATGTTATGCATATCCACATGAACAAAAAGCGGGTTTTTATATTTTTCTTCAGCGTCAAGATATTCTTCTGAACTGGCTATTTTGTAGAATTGCCCGGCTTTGTAGGAATAAAGCGTCACACCACCGACAAAAACTCTGTCTTTATTGAACGGATCGACAGCCACGAGGTTATCATATTGTCCCTGATAATGACCCTGGCTTCCGAAAGGTTCAGCACCAGGGGCATGGCCTGCAACTATCTGTTCCCATGTAGTTCCATTGTCTTTTGATCTGTAGAGGCCACCGAAGCTGTGTACACCGGGATAAGGTGCTGTACCGTTTGAGGTTGAAACAACATAAATGTAATTTTGATCGGAAGGTGCAATTGCAATGGTCAGACGTGTCGAATTGGTGATTTCATTCACATTGGCAGCGATTTTTTCAAAAGCAGCTCCATTGATTGAGCGGAAAAGTTTGCATCTTCCGGCAGCATAGGAAGCGGTAAAAACAGTCTGACCGTTGTTTGATACAGCAATATCAATAAAAGTGGCTGCTGTAGCACCATCAGGCATATCCAGACGTGTCCATGTTGCACCAGCGTCAGTCGATTTCATGAAGCCGGCATAAGTAGCCGCATACAATACATTGGGATTGGTCGGATCGGACTTGATGGCCTGAACGTTATACCAGCGTGTGTTACCACTTTTTGCCGGATCAGTTGCATCCAGAAAAGTCCATGTTACTCCTTTGTCTGTTGATTTATAAACACCGCCTCCGCGGCTACCTGAAGTCAGGTCACCGTTGGGTCCGCTCATGGCAGTGAAATACATTTCACCGGTTCCAAAATAAATGGTTCCGTCACTGGCCTGTTCCATACAGGAAACGACCAAGCCTCCGGGTTTTGCGTCACTAATGACCACTTTAGTCCATGATTTTCCACCGTTGACCGAACGGTATATGCCACCTGAAACACCACCGGCTACTAGAATATCCGGATTATCTTTGTCGATGACAATACCTCTTGTACGTCCACCATAATTATCAGGCCCCCTGCTTTTCCAGTTAAGACCAATTGTTCCCCGGTACTGTTTGACTCTGTCTGCTTCTCTGAAAGCAGATGTAACGAGTTCCGGATTTATTTCTCCCGTTTGTGGATCAGCTTTAATCAGCTGATAATAACTCATGGCACCGGCAATATTTTCACCTTCTTCATCTTCCTCATGAAAGCTCATATCGATGTGCCTGAGCCGGTATTCCTCTTTCTGCTGGTGATAAAATCTGATACCGAAAAATAACAAAATCATTGAAAATCCTGCAAAGACGAACCATTTATTTCTCATAACTATCTTTTAAATTAGTTTAATAAGCGCCACAAAAATACTAATTTTCGATAATGAATATCTTTATTGAACTGTTTTTATTCACAAAGATTTCTTTTTACTTTTTTAAAATTTCTGTAAAGGTAAAAAGAGTTTTGGCAATATACAAATCAAAATGAGTAATCCATCAGAACCGCTTAGTAAATAAAGGATTTTATCAGAGTTGATCAGCTGAATGATAAGACGACCTGACCAAGGGTGCAGATACTACTTTTCTGAAGCCGAGTTGTTCTCCATAAATCTTCAGCTCTTTGAAAACATCGGGATGGACATACTCATGTAAAGGAAAATGTACGGGAGATGGGGGAAGGTATTGCCCGATGGTGATGATTTCTACCTCAAATCTGAGCAGGTCGTTCATCAGCTCTTTTACTTCGTCAATGGTTTCACCCATACCGAGCATAAAACCTGATTTTGAAATGCATCCCGTTTCCCTGATTTTTTTTAGCTGCCGTAAAATTCTTTCATAATTTGACTGCGGCCTGACCACACGATAGAGTCTTTTGATAGTTTCGATATTGTGTGAAATAATTTCAGGCTTTTCAGCGGCAATGATTTCCAATAAATCGTTCCTGTCGTGCATATCAGGTATTAATGCTTCTATGGTTATTCCAGGATTTTTTTCTTTGACAGCTCTGATGGTTTCTGCCCAATGTTTGGCTCCGTAATCAGGCAGGTCGTCTCGGGTTACGGAAGTCAGTACGCAATGTTTTAAATTCAAAAGCCTGACCGCTTCTGCCACTTTTTGAGGCTCTTCAGGATTGGGAGGAAGAGGCTTTCCCGGCTTTACATCGCAGAATCTGCATTTCCTCGTACACAGTTCACCAAGTATCATGAAAGTAGCTGTTCCTGCATTCCAGCATTCACCCATATTCGGGCAATTCCCGCTTTCGCAGATGGTGTGAAGCTGATTTTTCTTGACAATTGATTTTAGCTCAATATATTTTTTATCTCTGGCTAATGGAACCTTTAACCAGTCTGGCTTTCTTCTGAATTTTGAATAGTCTGTCATTGGTGTGTGTGGTTTTAAAATGTTTTGACTGTATTGAATCAGGGTAGATGTTTTTACCATCTTTTCCCAAGAGAAATCTGTGCATAAACATTGACAAAAAGTTTGCTGTTGTCGATAAAAGCGAAAACAGGGAGTGGTTGGGGATAGAAATCAATCATGATGCCGGTTTCAAGCACTTTAAAGCTGACATCCTCTTTGTTCCATTCAAAGTTAAATGCTGTTTTGGCAAATGCTCCGAAAGTGCTTCCCATTTCAGATAAGCCATGAAAAAAGCTGCTGCCGCCAAAAATATTATTCTGATTGGCATGAACAGGATTTTCAGGGTCATATTTTTCAAGTACTCTGTATTTGCCCAGATCGGGACGATAATAATATATCCAGAGATATTGTGGTTTTAACAAAGTGAAATTCGGGCCGATCAGATAGCTGAACCCGATTCTGATACCATTTGGTACTTCCTTGTCGGCTATGATAAACTGATTGCCAAAACCAAAATGCAAAGGAATAGCTGAGTTAATCTTTCCATACACATAAGGCAAGGCAGCATCTTCTATCGGGTTGACCACCTTTGTTTCTTTCGGGTGCTTAAGGGAGAGTATGTCGAAGCTGAATAGTAGATTTTTATTGACAGTCCGGTGTATAAAATACTGAAAGTTAATGCCATATCCGTTGCTATGAGCTTCAAAACCTGCACTAATGCTTTTATCGTAACGTAATGAGGTGAATTCGTTGATGCTGTTGTCCTGACTTAATGCAGAAAAACCCAATGATATTAGTATGATTACTGTTAGATACCGGCCTGAATGCATCATTTTTCCTTTAAACTGCTATTTGCTGACATTGACTACCCTTGCTGAACCTTTAATTTTAAATGTCGGGCAGAAATCATTGTGGCATGCAGTAAGGAAAAGAGCCGATAAAAAGGTGATGAAAATCAATATTGTTTTAAGTTTTTTCAAGCTGAAATTTTTTATCAAAATTAGTGATTGATGGAAAGGTTTGCAAATTTTTTACCAACAATTTGAACAATATTTTTTTCTGCCTTCAGGGAATGACAGGGACAGTTGTCGCGATGACAGGCACTCATGCTGAAGATAAAGGCAAAAAGTAGAACAAACTTTGTCAGTTTTTTCCCGATAACGGCTCTTTTACGAAACATACCTCAAAATTTAACAGGGCAAAATTAATGATTTTATTACAACGCAAAAGGGTGATGAATGTTATCTTATCTTTGCACCTTTGTTTGATATGGCAACAAATATTTACATTCCGAATAAAAAGGCCAGATTTGAGAATGAAATTATTGAAATTTTCAAAGCCGGCATTGTGCTTACCGGAACAGAAATAAAATCTGTAAGGCAAGGGAAGGTTAGTTTTACCGATTCTTTCTGTTTTTTCCAAAATGGGGAATTATTTATAAAAAATCTCCACATCTCAGAATATTCACATGGTAATATTTTTAACCATGACCCTGTCCGTTTACGGAAACTGCTGCTTACCAAAAGAGAGCTGAGGAAATTAAATAATAAGGTAAAGGAAAAAGGCCTTACCATTGTTCCGCTATCTATTTACATCAACGAAAGAGGTTTTGCAAAAACCGACATTGCTCTCGCAAGAGGCAAAAAACTCTATGATAAACGTGAAGCCTTGAGAGACAAGCATTTTAAAAGACATGATGAATAATTTTTCATTTTTTGTAACATAATTCATCCTTATTCGTCATAATGCCGAATAGCTAAGAAATGACTGTAACTGAGTACAATAAAAGTGTTGATGATTATTCAGACGGTATTTACCGCTTTATAGTCAAAAACATTGGCGATTCAGATAAAGCAAAAGACATTGTACAGGATACATTTATGAAATTATGGCAGAAAATTGATGAAGTCAACGGGGAAAAAGTGAAATCCTATCTGTTTACCACTGCCTACCACACCATGATCGACTATATCAGAAAAGACAACAGAATTACCGGACTTGAACAGGCTGATTTCAGCGGACATAAAACCAGCGAAACCTATTCCGATACAATGGAAATTATTAATGCTGCTGTCAGACGTCTTCCCGAAATTCAACGGACAGTTATCCTGCTACGTGATTATGAAGGCTATTCCTACAACGACATTGCCGAAGTAACAGGCCTGAACGAAAGCCAGGTAAAAGTCTATATTTACAGGGCACGGGTTGCCCTGAAAGAATATTTAAAAAGTGCTGACCTTGTCATTTAAGAGAGATGGAAATGAAAATTAACAGAAATAATTATGAACCTTTTCTGATTGATTATCTGGAAGGGAAGCTGGGAGCAGATGACTGTGAAATGGTCAGAATTTTCCTGATGGAAAATCCGGATATCGCTGAAGAATTTGAAAGTATTTTCTCAGCAGAGATTCCCGCTGAGCCGGTGATTTTTGAAGGAAAAGATGCATTAAAGAAAAAAGCTGAAGAGCTTTTGCCGGAAACCTATTCAGGCATGGATGAGTTTCTGGTGGCAAAACTGGAAGGCGACCTGAGCATGGAAGAGAATGCTCTTTCTGATAAAATTTTGAATATCAGTGAAGAAGCCGCTACAGAATATCAGTTTTTATTAAATACACGTATTTCTCCGGATAAAAATTTGTACTACCCTGATAAAAGCAGCTTGAAAAGAAGTGTTTTCCCGTTTCTGACCCAACGTCAGTTCAGGATGACCCTTTCATGGAGTGCCGCAGCCATGTTGATTGCCTCATTCCTGTTGATAAACAGCCGTCTCTACAGACAGGAAGATGAACCAATTGCTTTTCAGTCACAAAAAAAATCGGAAAAGATTGAAAATCAAATGGATAATTCTCAAGATAATGTTTTAAATGAACTTCATCCCGAAACCAGTGTCGCCATGGCTTCTTTAGGTCATCAACAGGCAGAAAAGAGCGTTAAAAAAAAATTTGAAAAGGCCGAAATAGTGAATACAGTGATTGCTGTTGGTGACAGTATTCCCGATCAGATAGCCTATAATGAAGAGCTTTCCGGCTATCAGGTTGCCCTCCGGATAGAGTATGAAGAGCCGGAAAATGCGGTACAGCCTCTTTATTCAGTGGATCAGTATCTGTTGAAACAATTCAGAAAACAAATTCTGAAGGAAACCAGGGAACAATACGAAACAAGGAAATTTTCAGGATGGGATGTTGCAGATGCAGCCATGCAGAAAATAGGACAATTATTTGGTCGTGAATGGCATCTGGTAAAGGAATATAATGATGAAGGGAAAATTACCAATCTGGCATTTCAGGGACGAATAGTGTATATTAACATTCCTGTAACTAAAAACGAAAGGTAATTGTAACAAAAATGTATGCAAATCGTCATATTCTAAAAAAACAATAAGATGAAGATCATGACAAAAGTTTTTTACCTGTTAAGTCTTATGTGCCTGACAACTATAGTGTTTGCACAAACCGAAATTAACGAAGAAATAATAAAAACACAGCCATTTTCAGGTGTGCAAATGAAAGGTGTCAATCTCAAGGCTACCTTGAAACAGGATGAAAGATATGGATTCGAACTTAAAGGAGAATCCATTGAAAACCTGAATTATGAAGTGGAGGATGGCTTGCTTTTAATAGAGTCAAAGGCTTTGCAGGAAAACACAAATTTAATCATTTATACCCCTTCGCTGACTTTTATCAAAGTTTCAGATGTTGTTGACCTTAGCTGTGACAGCTTTTCAACCGACAGCCTGTTGATAAAATCGGGTGGAGCTACCAAAATATCATTTAAAAACCTGACAACCAGAAGGTTAATTACAGATATTGGTGGTGCTGCCCAGATAATCCTGTCTGGTAAATCCGAGTACCACGATTTGAAAATTGATGGTGCAGGAGATATTAATGCAAAAGATTTTTACACCAGAATAACTACTGTTGATATAAGCGGGGCAGGCAGGGCTACCATCTTTGCATTTGAAAAAATTACCGGAAAAATTACAGGTGCCGCACAGCTTGAATTCATAGGAGAACCTGAAGTGAATGATATAAAAGTTTCAGGGACAGCTACTTTTAAAGGCAAATCCCCCAAAAAAGGAGCAGGTGATACGGTAACCGTTAAAATCGGTAAATATGAGTTTAAGATTCTCGAAGACAAGGATATCGTATTGAAAGACAATGATAATGATTCAATAACTGATGACAAGGAATCTTCAAAATCCCATCATCATGGCGAAAGCTTCAAGGCATGGCATGGACTTGATTTGGGTGTTACCGGTTATCTGAATCCTGACTATTCCGTTCCGATGCCTGTCGGGTTTGAGTATTTAAGCCCTGACTATAAAAATTCCATTCGTGTTGGTATCAATCCCATTGAAAAGAATTTCAGGATTTTCGGTGATTATATGCTTCTGGCAACAGGTCTTGGATTTGACATCAATAACTACAGGTTTAAAAACAATACCAGGTTAATTGGTAACCAGAACCAGATAACCGGCTATATTGACACACTCATCAACTATGAAAAGTCGAAACTTAGGCTGATATATATAAATGTACCTATTTTAATTGAGCTAAACACATCTGAAAAAGACCACAAAGCATTTCACCTCGCTTTCGGTCCGGTATTTGGCTACAACATCGGAAGCAAAACCAAGCTGGTGTATTCTGTCAGTGGACAAGTCAATAAAGACAAGGCAAAAGGCGATTTCAATACCAATCCGTTCCGCTATGGTCTTACTGCACGCCTTGGATTTGGAGGCGGATTGATGCTGTTTGCCACTTACGATCTTTCTGAAATGTTTATCAATGGACAGGGGCCTGAGCTCCATCCTTTTGCTATCGGACTCTCTTTTGTGGATTTTTAATAAATATTCCCGCTTCAGAACCGGAGTTTCCTATTCCGGTTCTTTTGTTTTAATGTACTTTTGAACATTAATTAATTAACTGACAATTAAACTTAAAAATCAATATTATGAAAGGCTTTTTTAAATATGTGTTTGCCAGCATGATTGGTTTCGTATTGGCTTATATCGTCATCGCCATCATCATGTTCAGCATTATCATGGGAACTGTCTCACATTATACCCATAAACTATCAAAATCTGAAAAAGAGGTTGTCATCAAAGAAGGATCAGTTTTGATGATAAATCTGAATCAACCTTTAATGGAACGAACGGATAATATGCCCTTTTCAGAATTCTCTTTTCTTGATGAAGAAAATTTTCCTTCCGGACTGAAAGAAATGATGGATAAAATTGAGAAAGCCAAAACTGATGACAAAATAAAGGGCATTTATCTGAACCTTGGCATACAAATGTCGCCATTGTGTATGCTGAATGAGTTGCGTAATGAACTGATTGATTTTAAAAAATCGGGAAAATTTATTTATGCCTATGCCGAGATTCTGACGAACGGAACTTATTACCTTGCAAGTGTAGCTGATAAAATATACATGCAGCCCGAAGGTATTGCCATGATAACCGGCTTTAACAATGAGAATGTATATCTGAAAGGTCTGTTTGAAAAACTGGATATTCAACCGACTTTAATCCGGGCAGGGAATTACAAAAGTGCAGGCGAAACTTTTACCCGTTCCGACATGAGTCCATACGACCGTAAACAGATGGAAGACTACCTCTATGCTGTTTACAATCAGTTTATTACAGAAATTTGTCAGGCCAGAAAAATCAGCAACGACAGCCTGAAAAATGCTATTGATGGGCTGAAAATTCACAATGCGGATGATGCACTAAAATACAGGCTGATTGATGGCTTAGCCTATAAAGATGAATTTATCGATTTTATCAAAAAAGAAGTCTATCCCAAAAAAGACCCGTCAAAGGTAAAAATCAATCTGGTAAAAATAACCTCATATTATGCTGCCTCAAAAGAAAAGAAAGATTATACGAAAGACAAAATAGCCCTGATTTATGCAGTCGGAAATATCGGAACGGGAGAGGGTGATTATCAGAATATTGGCTCGGAGTCGCTTTCACGGGCTTTGCGTCAGGCAAGGGAAGATGAGGATGTAAAAGCCATTGTTTTGAGAATTAATTCCCCCGGTGGCGGTGCATTGCCTTCTGATGTAATCTGGAGAGAAGTCAAGCTGGCTGCAGATAAAAAACCACTGGTGGTGTCAATGGGATCACTTGCAGCATCAGGCGGATACTACATTGCTGCTCCTGCCGACAGCATTCTGGCTGACCCGTTTACCATCACAGGCTCAATCGGGGTTTTTGGCCTTCATCTTAACCTTGAAAATTTCTGGAAAAACAAGCTGGGCATTACTTTCGACAGGGTTAAAACTTCAAAAAATGCTGACTTCTCAAACTTTAACCGTCCGCTGAGCCCGGAAGAAAAAGCCATTCTCGAATATTATGTAAACGACACATACTCGGAATTTAAAAAGCGTGTTGCTGATGGTCGTAAGCTCGACATGGCTTTCGTTGATTCTATTGCACAAGGTCATATTTATACAGGTACTCAGGCATTGAAAATTGGTCTGGTCGATAAAATTGGCGGATTGAATGACGCTGTTGAAATGGCAGCCAGAATGGCTAAAATTGACAACTACAGATTAAAAGTACTTCCAAAATCCAAAGGCTTTCTTCAGAATTTCGGCTTATCAGTGTCAGGAGCAAAAGCATGGGTACTTAGGCTTTTGCTTGGAAATGAAGATTACCAGATGTTTAAAAAACTGAAAGAAGTGCCTGAAATGAAAGGAGGAATTTATATGCTGATGACCTATTCCCTGACCATTTAACAGAAAAAACTATTTTTTCCGGTATTTGGAATATAATTCAACAAGATAGTCCCAGTTTTTAAAGGCCTGATCAAACTGAACAGGGAATTTTTCCCTCAGTTCTACTACATCGTCAATGTAAAATTCTTTTTTTGTTTCCTGTTGTGTATAGGCATAAGTACCGATGGCTCTCGGTTTATAGTTTGGATTCAGCAAATATTCACGCAACTCAGATGGCCAGCTGTTTTTCGGCTGCAGATAGATAAATTCTTTATTCTGGTCAAATACTTCAGGTTTCCTGCTGACGGGTTGATAGGTATTTTGAGGTGTAACGCTTTGATTTGCAACCGTATCAGCAACTGAAACTGTTTTTGAAGCGGGTTTTATTTCAGAAGAACTTTCAATGGAAGGTTTTTCTTCAGTTGGAGCAGAAATGGTCTCTGTGCTAAGCGTATTGGGTGCTTCTTCCTGTTGGGTGATTTTGCTTTGTTTTTCTTCTTTTTCCTCATTTTTGGAAATACTATATTCATTTTGTTCAACAGGAGTTTGTTCTACAACAGCAGTTTCTTTTTGTTTTTTACGCTCCTTTCTGACAGGTTGATTTTCATTGTTATTTGCTTCTTTTTTCTTGTCTTCTGGAACCTGAGCTATTTGTTCTTCTTTTAACTCTTCTTCCGGCTTTTTACACCTTTCTTCGTATCGACTCATATACAAATCAGCCATTTCTGATGTATAGGCAAAATCATACTCAAATTTGGTTTTCTGGTCGTTATATATAATTTTTCCTATCGGATACTCAAGAATATTTGATCTTGCAGGATTGTTTTCACAGTTTTCAAGCAAAGTAATTTCTATATCGGAGTAGAAGCCCGGAGTATTTCCCATTCGCCTGATATTGGTATTTATTTCTATCGTCTTTGTGTAATACATATTGGATGATACTACCAGTAAGAAGGTTTTGTTAAGCGGAAACTGAATGAATGCACTTCCGTTTTCCGTTTTTTTCCTTAACACCTGATTGGTTTCCATGTCAGTATAAATCAGGTTAATACCAGTTAATCTTTCTTTGTTTGAGTTGTAAACCCTGATGGTCGCATTTAGAAAACCAGCATCATTGCCAGAAGTCTGGCTATAAACTGTTGCAGCAGATGAACCAAGGAAAAGTAATAAGATGAATATGGCTCTGATAAATTTCATTTTCAGTTAGTTGCTGAATTATCCTCAAATTTCATACAAAATGGCTGAAGCTGAGAAGATTTTCCTGACTTTTTGGTATCAGATTTGTTTATATTTAATCTAATTAAAAAACACTTAAACAATTTGACTATGGCATTTGAATTACCAAAATTACCTTTTGCACACGATGCACTGGAACCTTTTATAGATAGCCTGACCATGCAGATTCATCATGAAAAGCATCATGGGGCTTATGTCAGTAACCTGAATAATGCTTTACAGGGAAGCGATTCTCTCAATTTACCGATTGAAGAAATCATCAGAAATATTTCAAAATACCCGGTTGCTGTCAGAAATAATGGTGGCGGACATTTTAACCATTCACTTTTCTGGAATATTTTATCTCCCCGTTCTGAGGGACAACCGGATGGTATCCTGTTAGAGATGATCAACAGTGAGTTCGGTTCTTTTGAAAAGTTCAGGGAAGTATTTACCAATGCAGCAATGACGAGGTTTGGCTCAGGATGGGCATGGCTTTCTTTGGATAAAAACGGTAAGCTATGTGTATGTTCCACCCCGAATCAGGACAATCCTCTGATGGATATTGCTGATTGTCAGGGAACACCCATTTTAGGCCTTGATGTTTGGGAACACGCCTATTATCTGAAATATCAGAACCGCAGGGCTGATTATGTATATGCATTCTGGAATATTATTAACTGGAACCAGGTAAAAGAAAACTTCAATCTGGCCAGAAAGTAACCATTTAAGTTTATATTGACTAAAGAGCTCCCTGAATTTTCAGGGAGTTTTTTTTATCATATCATTGCTTCTGCCTTAATTTTGCTTCATCAAACATTCAGTTTTTAAGATGAGTGAACACAACGAAGTCAGGCATGAAGGAGTCATCACTTCCATTGATGGCGATATGGCTCAGGTAACCATTTTAGTAAAATCAGCCTGTGCAGAATGTCATATCAAGGGGGCATGCAGCCTGTCTGA
>JAAYUY010000153.1 GCA_012517435.1 Sphingobacteriales bacterium
AATCAAGGAAGCCGAACTCCGTGTGCTGGAAACAGCAGATAAACCTGATAAAAACGCTATTGATAAGAAGATAGACGAAATCATGACACTGAAAACCCAACTGGCTAAAGCAGGTGCCAATCACCGTCAGGAAGTCAGGGCTTTGCTCACCGATGAACAAAAAGTTTACTTTGATGCCATGCCAAGAGGAAAAGGCGGTTGCTGCGGAGGATATCATGGAGGTGGTCAGGGTGGTGGCTATCGTGGTGGCCCCGGCCCGAATCCAAATGCTCCCTTCCCACCTAAAAACTAACAACAACCTTTTATCTCGACTGAAACCGCAATACTTCGGTATTGCGGTTTTTTTTATTCAACAAAACATATCAGTCCTTTCAGGTATTCCCCTTCAGGATGATAAATGCTGACAGGATGATCAGCTGGCTGCCCCAGATGTGCCAATACCTTTATCTTTCTTCTGCTTTCAATGGCAGCAGCCCGGATGGTGTTCTCAAATAATTCACGGTCAACTGCCTGTGAGCAGGAAAAGGTAAACAAAAACCCATTTTTTCTGATTCTGCAGAAAGCTTCGGTATTCAGGCGTTTGTAGCCCATTGCTGCCTGATGTCTTGAACTCTGATGCTTGGCAAAGGCAGGAGGATCTAAAATTATTATATCATATTGGTTATCAATATTTTTGATAAAATTCATCACATCAGCGGTAATCACTTTATGCTTTTTTTCATCCAGCTTGTTTAGTCGTATGTTCTCTTCACAAAGTTTGTTGGCTGATTCTGAACTATCGACAGAATGAACCAGATTTGCTCCACCTGAAAGTGCATAAACCGAAAATCCACCCGTATATGAAAAGGCATTTAATACATTTCTACCTTGGACAAAATCTTTCAAAATCTGCCTGTTTTCTCGCTGATCAATAAAAAATCCCGTTTTCTGCCCGTTGACAATGTCCACTTTAAAATAATGCCCATATTCATTAACCTGAAGTAAATCATCCATATTGCCTTTCATCACCTTCCCGGATTTATTGGCTGATGACTCTCCTGATTTCAGATAGATGCTGAAATTTTCCAGACCAGATATTTCAGAAATCGCTTCAGCAATGACCTCTTTCTGATGATTAACACCCTCATTATGTGATTGAACAACAATCGTTTCTCCATAAACATCCAGAATCAGGCCTGAAACCCCATCCCCCTCTGCATGAAACAGGCGATAAACATCCAAAGGCTGAGTCTTTTTAAGAAACAAAGCTTTCCTGAGCTGATAAGCCTGACCGATTTTCCTTTTCCAGAAATTTTTATCAATTACCTCCTTCTCAAAAGAAATAATCCGGACGCTGATACTTCCCTTTTGATAAAAACCCAGCCCGAGAAAATCACCATTGGCAGCATATACTTCCACCATATCACCGTTTTCAATGCCTGTATCAAGCTGTCCGATGGCGCCTGAAAACACCCATGGATGCAATCGTAAAAGTGAATGCTCCTTCCCTTTTTTCAGGACAATCTTTTTATAAATGCTCATAATCTTCAATTAAAATTTCAGCCAAATTACACAAATATTCATGATTGGATGCCATTTACTCATTGTTCAAACCATTTATAACAGACAATGATTTTTTTAAAAAACAGTCCATGCAAAATAATTATCTTTACCGCCCTAAAAATTTAGTTAAAATGACAATTTTCAGGTATCTCTCATGCGTCCTGTTCAGTTTATTATTCCTATCAGGAACAGTCTTTTCTCAGCCCACTTCAAAAATCACAGAGGAACCCAAAAAAGACATCACCCTCGAAGACCTCTGGCAGTATTACATACTTTATTTCAGCGGAGGAGTTGATGATTATCAATCCATGAAAGATGGTGAATCCTATGTATTGTTTGAAGAAGGGAACCTGAATCAGTACAGTTTTAAAAGTGGGAAACTCATTAAAACCCTAGTCAGTAAAAATGAACTCGAATCAGCCGGGATTAAGGATATTTCCACGGTTTTCAACGCAAGCCTGTCAGAAGATGAAAAGAAGGTATTGATTGAGACCGGGAAAAAACCAAAATATCGCCATTCCTATTATTGCAATGTTTATGTCTGGGACATTAATGCCAAAAAACTTATTTCTGTTTCTCCACAAAAAAAAGTCCAGCTTCCTGATTTCTCACCGGATGGCAAAATGGTCAGTTTTGTTGAAGACAACAATATTTTTATTTACAACCTTGATAATCAAACTAAAACACAAGTTACCAATGATGGTGAAACAAACAAAATCATCAATGGAGCCCCCGATTGGGTATATGAAGAAGAATTCAGCTTTTCAAAGGCATATTTCTGGTCGCCCGACAGTAAAAAAATTGCATGGATCAGGTTTGACGAAAGCCGTGTTAAAGAATGGAATATGACCATATACGGCAAACTATATCCTGAAAACTATAGCTATAAATACCCCAAAGCCGGAGAAGACAATTCAGTGGTTAGTGTCAACATTTACAACATATCTGCTAAAAACATACAGCAGGCAGATTTAGGTAAGGACTCTGATATTTATATCCCCAGAATTATATGGACCAGGAATCCTGATGAATTGTGTGTGTTCAGGTTAAACAGGCTTCAGAATCAACTTGATTTCCTGATTTATCATACCTCAACCAATAAAACCGACTTACTTTTTACCGACACCGATCCTTATTATGTGGACATCACCGATAACTACTTTTTTGTATCCTCACCATCAAAACCGGGTAAGCAAACAACAGACAACCCGGAAAATCAATATTTTATTTACACTAGTGAAAAAGGCGGATATAATCAGATCTATCTTTACAGTTTTTCTTCCGGCCAGTCGAAGATGATTAGTGCTCAGCAGGTAGATGTTACAAAAATTTTTGGGGTCGATGAAACCAACAAAACAGTTTATTATCAGGCTGCAGGCAGAACAGCTACAGACAAGGAAATTTATACAGCCGGATTTGATGGCCACGTTGCGCTTTTTTACGGAGAAAAAGGCACTTCTGATGCTGCATTCAGCAAAACTTTCAACTATGCTGTGGTTGAATGGTCGGATGGTAACAACCCCTATAAAGTTTTTGTAACCGACAGCAAGGGAAAAACCATCAGGTATGTTGATAACGGAGAAGGAGCAAAATCTATCCTTTCCGGATATAATTTTCCTCAAAAGGAGTTTATTACCATTAAAACACAATCAGGGACAGAACTCAATGCCTGGATGATAAAACCACATAATTTCAGGGAAGACAAAAAATATCCGGTACTTTTTTATTGTTATGGCGGACCAGGTTCAAATACCGTAAACAATGAATGGGATTATCTCGATATCTGGCACAGAATGATGGCTTCAAAAGGATATATCGTAGTGTCTGTTGACAACCGGGGTACTGCTTTCCGTGGAGTTGAATTTAAAAAATGTACCTATAAAAAATTAGGCAAGCTGGAAGCAGAAGATCAGATTGATGCTGCCCGTTATATTGCCGGCCTCCCCTATGTTGACTCTGAAAGAATCGGAATCTGGGGCTGGAGTTTCGGGGGTTATCTCTCCCTGTTAAGTCTTTTCAAAGGAAATGATGTATTTAAAATGGCTGTGGCCGTTGCACCGGTTACTAACTGGAGATACTATGATAACATTTACACGGAAAGGTTTATGCAAAAACCTCAGGACAACCCTACAGGCTACGACCAGAATTCACCTATTAACTATGTTAAAAACCTGAAAGGAAAACTCCTCGTCATTCATGGCACCGCTGACGATAATGTCCATTTGCAGAATACCATGGAGCTTGTCAATGCCCTGAACAATGCCAACAAACAATTTGATATGCATCTTTATCCCAATAAAAACCATAGCATTTATGGCGGACTGACACGCTATCATTTGTTTACAAAGATTACGAATTACATCTTATCGAATTTATAAATCATTGATAACATTTAAAGTAAACGCAAATGGAACAGATCAGAAAAAGTTTAAGAGATTCAAAAGCTGCCAGATGGACGGCATTAGGGGTCGTAGCTTTTACGATGTTGTGCGGATATTATCTGGCAGACGTCATGGCTCCGCTCAAACCACTGCTTGAAAGCCAGAAAGCATGGTCAAGCACGGAATATGGATTTTTCACCAGTGCTTACGGCTGGTTCAATGTATTCCTGCTGATGCTTATTCTGGGGGGAATTATCCTCGACAAAATGGGTGTCAGGTTTACAGGTGTCATGGCCGCTTCCATCATGGTTGCTGGTACTGCCGTGAAATATTACGCCATCTCGACCCATTCCCTTGATGGATTAACACTGTTCGGATGGAAAGCACAGGTCATGGTTGCTGCACTTGGATATGCCACTTTCGGTGTTGGCGTTGAAATAGCGGGTATTACGGTTTCCAAAATTATTGTCAAATGGTTTAAAGGGAAGGAACTTGCCCTTGCCATGGGGCTCGAAATGGCAACCGCACGTCTGGGTACTGCCCTCGCATTATCCACCTCCGCTCCGATAGCCTCTCATTTTAAAGATGTTTCCGTACCAATCCTGCTATGTCTGATTATGCTTTGTATCGGACTGATTTCCTTTATCGTCTATACCTTCATGGATAAAAAACTGGATGCTTCCATCATCGCTCAAAATGATGGCAAAGAAGTGGAACCGGAAGAAGAATTTAAACTCTCTGACATCAGGTTTATTTTAACCAATAAAGGATGGTGGTATATTGCCATTCTCTGTGTTTTATTTTATTCGGCCGTATTTCCTTTTCTGAAATATGCCTCCGACCTGATGGTCAATAAATTTGGCGTTGACCCTGAATTAGCCGGTATTATCCCCGGCCTGCTACCCTTTGGCACCATGATTCTGACCCCGACCTTCGGCAATCTGTACGACCGGAAAGGAAAAGGGGCTACTATCATGATTATCGGAGCCATTCTGCTTATTTTCGTTCATGCCATGTTTTCTATTCCTATCTTTAACAGCTGGATTTTTGCAATCCTGCTGATTGTTATTTTGGGTATCGGTTTTTCCCTCGTACCTTCAGCCATGTGGCCTTCTGTTCCTAAAATCATCCCTGAAAAACAACTTGGAACTGCTTATGCATTGATTTTCTGGGTACAAAACTGGGGATTAATGGGTGTTCCTGCCCTCATCGGCTGGGTTTTGGATAAATACTGCATTACAGGTACAAAAATCATTGACAATGTTGAGGTTAATAACTATAATTATACCCTTCCGATGTTAATTTTTATGAGCCTTGGACTGTTGGCACTCGTTTTTGCTTTTCTGCTTAAAGCAGAAGACAGGAAAAAAGGATATGGCCTCGAATTGCCGAATATTCAGAAATAGCTTTGCTTTCATTTGTTTTTGTTTCTTTGATATTTTTCTTTATTCTTTAAAAGACTGATAATGATAGGTTTATGAAAAAGTCTTATTATCTGAAAAGTATCACAGGAAGCATCATATTTTTTCTGGTGATTTTCATTGCAGCAGGAAAATTAAATTACCCGCCAGGGATTATTTACACAGGTATTGGCATTTTAATGATGATCCTGAGCTTTACAGTTTTCAGGTTAGATGATGAGTTACTGCAGGAGAGAGCAAAACCCGCTGAAAACACTCAAAAATGGGATAAGACCATTTTAGGTCTTTCATCATTAGCCATTCTTGCCATTTACATCATTGGCGGGCTTGATTCCGGACGTTTCGGCTGGTCACACGGTTTTCCTGACTACTCCATGATATTTGGCGGAATTTTAACTGCTGTCGGGCAACTTATTTTTCTGATCGCACAAAAACAAAACAGTTTTTTTTCCAGCACTGTCAGAATTCAGAATGAAAGAGGACACAACGTATGTCAGTCGGGTTTGTACAGAATCGTAAGGCATCCGGCTTATGCAGGATCTATCATTCAGACTGCCGGATTTCCGCTTTTATTCCGTTCATTCTGGGTAATGATTCCCTGTTTGCTGCTGATTGTATTGTTTATCATCAGAACTCAACTTGAAGATAAGTTTTTATCAAGCGAGCTGAACGGATACCAGGTATATTCAGAAAAAACCCGTTTCAAACTGCTGCCTTTTATTTGGTAATGTTTAAAAGTATTAACAAATGAAAACTTAATGGTTAAATCGGAAAGTTCCTGAGCAACAAAGTGAGGTATGAAAAAAAGAAACAGTTTAATCATCTTGAAAATCAATAAAAAACAGGCAACGGATGCCGGAATGGCAATGGTTCTGCTGCTTTTGCTGATTGGTTTTTTTGGCCACAACACTCTTTATTTCAGGCTTGCAATTCCGGTTTTGGTAATGTTAATGATTTTCCCCATGTTGTTTTATCCCTTTGCTGTCATCTGGTTTAGCCTTGCTCAATTGCTCGGAATTATCTTTTCTAAAATTATCCTTACAATTAGCTATGTAATAATTGTCTTACCGGTTGCTTTCATTCGAAGACTGACAGGTAAAGACAGCCTACAGCTCCGGCAGTTTAAAAAATCTGCCTCATCAGTCATGATTTCCAGAGACCATTGGTTTAAAAAGGAAGATTTTGAAACACCTTATTAAAGATTGAAAATGAATAACTATTAAAACGATGAGCTTTATTCAGGAACTTTGGGCTTTTGTAAAGAAGAGAAAAAAATACTGGTTGTTACCTCTTATTATCGTGTTATTGCTGTTTGGAATCTTAATCGTTATCACCTCTGGTAGTGCGATTGCACCATTTATCTATACACTTTTTTAAAGGAAAAGATCATGTCCTCTTTTATTTTGGGAATCTCAGCCTTTTACCACGATAGTGCAGCAGCCTTGCTCGCTGACGGAGAAATCGTTGCTGCCGCCCAGGAGGAACGTTTTACCCGGAAAAAACATGACTCTTCTTTTCCCTCAAACGCAGTAAAATATGTGCTTTCCGAAGCTGGAATTTCCCTGAAAGATGTTGAAGTAGTTGCTTTTTACGATAAACCGTTTATCAAATTTGAACGCCTGCTTGAAACCTATCATGCCTTTGCCCCGAAAGGGCTCATCAGCTTTCTTTCGGCAGTTCCTGTATGGATCAAGGAAAAACTTTTTATGAGAAAGATGTTGCAGGATGAATTTGAAAAGCTTGGGTTCAAAAAAGTTCCTGTCATATTTCCGGAACACCATCTGTCGCATGCTGCCAGTGCCTTCTATCCTTCCCCCTTTCAGGAAGCCGCCATTCTGACCATTGATGGTGTGGGCGAATGGGCTACGACTACCATCGGATATGCCAGAGATAATGAAATAAAAATCATCAAAGAACTTCATTTTCCTCACTCCCTGGGCTTGCTTTACTCAGCATTTACCTACTATACCGGATTTAAGGTCAACAGCGGAGAATATAAGCTGATGGGACTTGCTCCTTTTGGTAACCCTGACGCTGAACAAACAAAAAAATTCAGGGAAATTATTTATCAGGAACTTGCAGATGTGCGTGAAGACGGCTCCCTCCTGCTGAATATGAAATATTTCAGATTTGCAACCGGTCTGACCATGACTTACGACAAAAAATGGGAAAAATTGTTTGGAGTTAAACGAAGACAGGAAGGAGAGCCCATAACCCGTGACATCATGAACTTAGCACTTGCCATTCAGCAGGTGTGTGAAGAAACGGTGATAAAATTAGCCAAAACTACCAAATCGCTTACGAAAGCAGAATATCTGGTCATGGCCGGAGGTGTTGCACTCAACAGTGTAGCAAACGGGAAACTGCTTGAAACAGGTATATTTAAAGACATCTGGATTCAACCGGCTGCTGGCGATGCGGGTGGTGCATTAGGTGCTGCCTATCTGGCATGGCACCTGTGGAAAGGAAATAAACGAACAGCTTCCCGTCAGCCCGATGCCATGCAGGGAGCATTTCTCGGCCCTTCATTCTCTGACAATCAAATCAGGGGAATGGCTGTAAAATACAATGCAAAGTTTAGGTATTACAATGATTTTGAGGAATTAACAAAACTGACAGCTGAAAAAATTGCTGAAGGGAAAGTGATAGGCTGGTTTCAGGGACGAATGGAATTTGGACCTCGTGCCCTTGGAAACAGAAGCATTCTGGCTGATGCACGAAATCCGGAAATGCAGAAAAAACTCAACCTGAAGATTAAGTTTCGTGAAGGTTTTCGCCCCTTTGCCCCATCTGTACCTGAAGAAGATATTCAGGAATATTTTAAGCTCGACAGGCCTTCTCCCTATATGTTACTGGTTGTCCCTGTCAAATCCGCTCATCTGAAGAAAATGCCTGAAAATTATCATGAATTACCACTCTATGAACGCCTCTATTTCATTCGCTCTGATATTCCGGCTGTAACCCACATAGACAACTCTGCACGGATTCAGTCGGTAAACAAGAGCATTAACTACCGATTCTGGGCATTAATCAACGAATTTAAGCGTCAAACGGGTTATAGCGTTATCGTCAATACAAGCTTTAATGTGCGTGGAGAACCAATCGTCTGCACACCAGACGATGCCTTCCGTTGTTTTATGCGAACCGAAATGGATTGCCTCGTTATTGGAAATTTCTTTTTTGAGAAAAATGAGCAGCTTAAAACTTTTAATGATAATAAATGGGAAGAGAAATTCAGATCAGATTGAGAGAAATTGACCGATTATTTCAGATTTTGCAAAATATCCTAACTGCTTAAAATCAACTTACTTATGATATCATCATGAATTGCTAAAATAAAATCAATTTATTAATTGACATTAGTTTTCAAACTGAATAGCTGAAAATTTTTCTCAATCAAAATTCCCTATTTTTTCAATAATCTTTATATATTTTTCAAATTAAATTATCTTTTTAAAGAAATTATAAATGTTAATCAGAAATAAATAAATGAAGCTATTTTTAATAATCCAAATTTTAACCAGAAACAATTTATCTTGAAAATAAATTAAATGATTATATTTTAGCTCAGAAAAGATTTCACCTTATTATTTTTTCATCAATATAAAATAAAAAGTTTTATTAAATTTATTAATATTGTATTTTCTCAATAACAATGCAAAATCCATAATATCAATAAGTTAAATAACATTTTTTTTCCTATTTATGTCCTAAATCATTCTTTTAATGGTACAGCTTTAACTACATTTGTCTGTTATTTTTTAGTCAAAATGAAACAAAAATACTAATTACTACTTTTCTCCAATTGTACCTCAATTTCAAGATGACTATAAAATAACAGCAGAACATAGCGGATAAAGATAAACAATAAAATTATGGAATTTAAACCTCAGATTATTGCATTTTTGTGCAAATGGTGTTCTTATACCGGAGCCGACCTTGCCGGAACTTCCAGGATTGAGTATAAGCCTAATGTACGTATTATCAGGGTATTATGTTCAGGAAGAATAGACCCGACCTTTGTACTGCAGGCATTCAGGCAGGGCGCTGATGGTGTTTTATTATGTGGCTGCCATCCGGGCGATTGCCACTATCAGGAAGGGAATTACAGGTGTTTAAGACGATTTTTATTGTTGCAGAATTATCTTGAGCAAATGGGATTTGAAAAAGAAAGGCTCAAACTTGAATGGATTAGTGCAAGTGAAGGAAAACAATTTGCGGAGCTTGTCAATAGTTTTACTGAGACTTTGAGTGAAATGGAGCCTTCAAAGATTAAAAATATAATGGAAGTTTTACATTAAAAAAAACGATTATGGAAACAAAAAAGCCCAAATTAAAACTTGCCGTTTATTGGGGAGCTGCTTGCGGTGGTTGTTGCGTTAGCGTACTGGATGTACATGAAAAACTTTTTACAGTCGTTGAAAATGCCGATCTTGTTTTTTGGCCTATTGCACTTGATACAAAATATAAAGACATTGAAGCAATGCCAGACAATTTCATTGATGTAACGCTGTTTAATGGTGCGGTACGAAACAGTGAAAATGAGCATATAGCAAAACTATTAAGGCAAAAAACAAAGATTTTAGTCGCTTATGGTTCATGTGCTCATCTTGGTGGAATTCCCGGATTGGCGAATTTTTCAACGAAAAAAGAAATTTTTGAGAGGATCTATGAGCAAAGCGAATCGACTATTAATCCTGAGAAAACAAAACCACAATCTCGTTTTACGGTAGCAGAAGGAGTACTTGAAATTCCTGAATTTTACAATGATGTCAGAAGTCTTGGGCAAGTTGTTGATGTCGATTATTTTTTACCAGGATGCCCTCCGCAAACAGAAAGGCTGGTGGAAGTTTTTTTAGCCATTGTAACCGGAGCTGAATTACCACCCAAAGGCTCGGTAGTCGGAGCCGGAACAAAATCACAATGTGATGAATGCATTCGAAAAAAGACAGAGAACAAGCAAATTACGAAGTTTTACAGGCCATGGGAAATAGTTGATGATGGTGAAACATGTTTCATGGAACAAGGCATAATATGTATGGGCCCTGCAACCCGAACAGGGTGTGGAAACAGATGTATATTGGGAAATGCACCATGCAGAGGATGCTATGGCCCTCCTGATGACATTAAAGATTCCGGTGCCAAAATGATGTCTGCAATAGCCAGTAATCTGATCGAAAAAGAACCCCAGGAAATCAATAAAATACTAAACGATCTTGTGGATCCTGCCGGAACATTTTACCGTTTTAGTTTGCCAAATGCAATTTTTAGGAGGAAATTAGTATGAAAAGAATAACTATTGATCCGATAACGAGACTTGAAGGACACGGAAAAATTGAAATATTCCTGAATGAAGAAGGAAATGTGTCCAATGTTTATTTTCAGGTTCCGGAACTTAGAGGATTTGAAAAATTTGTTGAAGGACGACCTGTTGAAGAACTACCATCCATTGTAGCAAAAATTTGTGGAGTTTGTCCGGGCTGTCACCACATGGCTTCAGGTAAAGCGGTGGATGCTGTATTTGGCGTAACTCCCCCTCCAACTGCCCGAAAACTTCGGGAACTTTTTTATATGGCACATTTTGTCCACAGTCATATTGCTCATTTTTATGCACTTGCAGCACCAGATTTTGTAGTTGGTCCTGATGCTCCTGCTTCCGAACGAAATGTATTGGGAGTTATTGGAAAAGTTGGAGTTGAAATCGGAACTGAAGTCATTAAACAAAGACGGCTTGCTCAGGAAATTCAGGCCTTATTAGGCGGACATCAGACTTATGTGGTCATGAATATTCCTGGTGGAGTCAGAAAAGGATTGCTCCCTGCTGAGCGCGATGAAATTGTTAACAAAGCTAAAGGTTTTATTGAGTTTTCAAAGTTCAGCCTGAAAATTTTTGAAGATGTTGTTCTCGGAAATAAAGATTATGTTGATCTGATTCTCAATGGTCCGTATTCTTTAAAACTTCACTCCATGGGATTGGTAGATGACAATAACCATGTGAACTTTTATGATGGTAAAGTCAGGGTGGTTGATGTCAATGGAAATGAACATTGCAAATATTCACCTGAGGAATACCGGGAATATGTTGCAGAAAGAGTCGAACCTTTTAGCTATCTGAAATTTCCATATCTGAAGAAAATTGGATGGAAAGGTTTTGTAGACGGTCAGGAATCAGGAGTATATCATGCTACACCCTTGTCAAGATTGAATGCTGCAGATGGAATGGCTACTCCTTTGGCACAAAAAGAATACGAAAAAATGTATTCTGTTCTTGGTGAAAAACCCGTTCATGCAACATTAGCCATGCACTGGGCACGCTTGATTGAGTTACTTTATGCTTCTGAACGCTTATATGAATTAGCTACTGACCCTGATATAACGGGAAAGGAGTTACGTGCAGAACTTGGAAAAATTCATGGTGAAGGTGTTGGGATAGTTGAAGCACAAAGAGGAACACTCACACATCATTATTGGACAGATGAAAGGGGTATAGTACTTAAAGCAAATATAATCGTAGGGACAACAAATAATAATGCAGCCATCAGTATGTCTATAAAAAAAGCAGCTATGGGGCTTATTAAAAAGGGAGTTGAAATTACAGACGGAATTCTAAATAAAATTGAAATGGCTTTTCGGGCCTATGACCCTTGTTTTTCGTGTGCAACCCATAGTTTACCCGGTGAAATGAAGCTAAAATTATGTATTTATGATGAAAAAGGCAATTTGATTAATACGTATGAAAGAAAATAATATCAGTTTCAAATAATCATAAGGAGGATTTATGCGAATAGGAATATTTTTTTGTCAGATTGATAACGGTCTGAAAATTAATATTGATTCAGTAGCAAAATATGCAGCTAATCTGCAAGAAGTGGAGATTGTTCAGATTCTTGGAGTAAAACCAAGGATTAACATTGATCAGCTTGCTGAAACAATCAAAGTAAACCAGTTAAATCGAATTGTTATTGCTGGCGACATCCCCGGATATTTTAAACCCTTGTTTACCAAAGCGGCAGCTACTGTAGGATGTAATCCTGAAGAAATATGGTTAGCTTCCTATAATGAGCATGGAGCCAGCGGAGAAGATGCAAATGAAAGAGCAAAAGCAATCATCGCATGTGCTACCATGGGTGTCCCTTTTTCATTAGTGGCTGTTGGTGGAGGAAACCCCGTTAACCATACAACACTCGTAATCGGAGGAGGGATAGCAGGTATTCAGGCATCTCTGGAAATTGCAAATGCCGGGAAATTGGTTTATCTGGTGGAACAAAACGGAACAATTGGGGGACACATGGCAATGTTTGACAAAACATTTCCCACACTTGACTGTGCTGCATGTATTCTGACTCCCAAAATGGTTTCTGTCGGGCAACATGAAAAAATAAAACTTCTGACAAATTCAAAAGTTGTTTCAGTGTCCGGCAAACCAGGAACTTACAGGGTGAAAATAAGACAAAGACCTCGCTATGTTGATATTGAATCCTGTATTGCCTGCGGTCTTTGTTCGGAGGTATGCCCTGTCAAAGTTCCCAGCGAATTTGATGAAGGTATTTCTATGAGAAAAGCAATTTATATCCCATTTCCTCAAGCTGTACCTAATTCTTATCTTGTAGATGGAGAGAATTGCACATATATTCAATCTGCTGGACAAAAATGCGGTGTTTGTATAAAAAAATGTCCAAAAGAGTGTATCCATTTAGATGAAGAAGAAAAAACAATTGATATAGAAGTTGGAAATATTATTATTGCTACCGGTTATGAGTTATTGGATATCAGAAAGATAGAACAATATGGATATGGAATTTATCCAAATGTACTGACATCACTTGAATTTGAAAGACTCACCAACGCCTCTGGTTCCACAGGAGGCAGAATTGTCATGAAATCGAAAAGGATCAATAAAAAAACACAGGAAGAAGAATGGTATTTTTCCCCGGAAGGGATCCCGCCACGAAATGTAGCCCTGATACATTGTGTCGGATCAAGAAACAAAAAATATAACCGCTATTGCTCAAGGGTTTGCTGCATGTATTCCTTGAAATTTGCACACTTGTTAAAAGAAAAAATTCCAAATGTGAATGTTTATGAATTTTATATCGATATGCGGGCATTTGGAAAGGGTTATGAAGAATTTGCAGATAGAATCAGACAGGAAGGAACTTTCATTGTAAGAGGACATACAGCTTCCGTAAGCATGAAAGATGGTGAACTTATCGTGAAGGGCGAAGACATTTTTCATGACAGACTGGTTGAATTCAAAGTTGATATGGTAATACTTGCCGTAGGTTTAGTACCTGCAAAAGGAACCGAAGAACTTAGCAGAATATTGGGAATTTCAAGAGACAGAGATGGCTGGCTTTCAGAGCTTGATTACAATGGAAACCCGACAGATACTGACAGAGGTGGAATTTACGTAGCAGGCATGTGTCAGGCTCCAAAAGATATTCCGGATACAGTGGCACAGGCATCAGCAGTTGCAGCCGGTGTTTTAAGAAGTCATACCAGTGGGCTTGGAGTTGGCAACCTGAGTAGTATTTCTTTGACTGAATTTGAAAAAAGAGCAAAAAATATTAAAATCAAATAAGGTAAAATTATGGCAATACGAGTTAATCCCGGATTTATAGATGAACTAGACCGTTATGGTGCTGAAGATGTTCAGCTTTGCTATCAATGTGGTGACTGTTCAACCGTTTGTCCTCATGCTGACGAATATTATAAATTTCCAAGAAAATCATTGCGTCAGTTGCAGATGGGTTTGGAACAAAAAATTGAAACCACTCTTGAGCCATGGCTTTGCTACTATTGCGGCCAATGTTCTGAGCAATGTCCACGTGAAGCTGACCCTGGCGAAACCATGATGAGTCTCAGAAGATGGCTTATTGGGGTTTATGATTTTACTGGAATAGCCAGGCAATTTTTTAAATCGAAAACCAGTGAAATTCTGACTATTGTTATTATCGGACTCTTAACCGGGGGGTTCTTTCTCTTTTATGGTTTTCAGCATGGTAATATTCATATTTATGATGGGAAAGACGCTTTCCTTAATAGTTCATTTATCCATCATTTTGACCTGAGTTTTGGCCTTATCTTACTGGTTTTCTTACTCATTAATTCAGTCAGAATGTGGTACTTTACAATGATTAAAGGGACACCTCTGAAAATACCATGGTGGATGTATTTAAAAGAAATTTATCAGTTGCCATGGCACTTCTTTACACAAAAAAGATATGCAGAATGTGAAGTTAAACGTGGACATAAAGTTTATATGCCATGGATATTGCATCTTGGCCTGATGCTCGGATATGTAACCATGCTTATCCTGGTTATGGTTTTTATTGAACAACTTCAGTATGGACCTGAAATCAGATGGCAAGTCCATTTTTTTGGTTATCTTGCCTCTCTTGGCCTGATTGCAGGTACCGTTTACTTTATCAGAAACAGGTTTATTAAAAATTATATTCAATACAAAAAATCTCATAGTACTGACTGGGTATTTGTGGTTTTGTTATTTTTTATCGTGATAACAGGAATAGCACAGCATATTTTTCACCGCACAGGCTTTTATGAAATAGCTAATTACGTCTATGTAGCCCATTTGATGTTTGTTGTTCCATGGCTATTCAGAATGCCATTCAGTAAATGGTCGCATTTGGTTTACCGTCCATTAGCCATGTATTTTGCAACTATTCGAAAAGAAACATTAAAAAGGCAGGAAAAATTAATGAATCCCTATGCTTTATCAATAAAATAAAATCTAAGAATATGGAAACTTGCAGAATTGGCGTATTTATCTGTGCTTGCGGAACTAATATCGCAAAAATTATAGATGTGGAGGCCGTTGCTCAGACCATCTCTAAACTTCCAGATATAATTCTGGTAAAAACATATAAGTATATGTGTTCAAATCCCGGGCAGGAAATGATCAGCCAAAATATTAAAGAGCACAAGCTAAACAGAATTGTAGTAGCTGCCTGCAGCCCCAATATGCATGAAAGAACTTTCAGGCAGGCACTTCAGGTTGCTGAATTAAACCAATATATGTTAGAAATGGTTAACATCAGGGAGCAATGCAGTTGGGTACATAAAGATACTGTAGAAGCAACCCGGAAAGCTATTTCCTTAATATATGCTGCAATAAACCGGGTAAAACTTCATGATTCACTGGAAAACTTATCCGTTAAAATGAACCCTGAAGTTTTAGTCATAGGAGGTGGTATTGCAGGGATGACAACCGCTCTTGAGTTAGCTGATGCCGGTTATATCGTTCATATTGTTGAAAAAAACAGTCATTTAGGAGGAAATCTTTCACGGGTCGATTTAACTGCCCCCTATTTTTATTCAGCCAGAGATCTGATTTCTGAAAGAATTACCCGCACTTTGAATCACACTAAAATTCATGTTTATCTCAACTCAAAAGTAACAAAAATTACCGGATATGTTGGAAATTTTGAAGCAGAAATCAGTAAACTGAATGGAAACAGTAAAGAAAAAGCAGATGTTATAAAAATCGGAAATATTGCTGTATGTACCGGATACAAAGAATTTGATGCTTCAAGAGTGACACACTATGGTTACGGAAAACTCCAGGATGTTATCACCTCTTTTGATCTTGAAAAAATGCTTAAAAAAGGTCAGGTAGTAACATCATCAGGTAAGCCTCCAAAGTATGTTGCCATCATACACTGTGTCGGGAGCAGAAATGTTGAGTTTCATGCCTACTGTTCAAGGGTTTGTTGCATGACAGCCCTGAAATATGCACATGAAATAAAATCGGCTATTCCCGATTGTTATATTTCGGACATATATATCGACATGCATGCTTTCGGCAAGGGGCATGAAGATTTCTACCTGAAGTCATCAGAAGCCAAGACATTATTTTTAATGTATGAAAAAAACGACAGGCCAGTTATTCATAAAGCAAAGCCCAAAGACGATTGCAACTTACTGATTGAGGTAAACGAAAGACTATCCGGAGAGCATATTGAAATCCCGGCAGATTTGGTTGTATTAATGGTTGGAATGGAAGCACGTGCAGATGCAGAAGAAGTGGCCCATCTTGTCAATATTAGTCAGGATAAAGACGGATGGTTCATTGAAAGTCATCCAAAATTGGAACCTGTTGCCACATCAACTGATGGTGTGTTTATAGCAGGAACCTGTGTAGCCCCAAAAGACATTCCTGACACCGTTGCACAAGCCAGAGCAGCTGCTGCCCGTATTCTTGCCTGTATATCCAAAGGAGAAATTGAGGTAGATGCTGTTTTCTCTGAGGTTAATCCTGATTTATGTTCCGGATGCAGATTCTGTAACAAACTTTGTCCATTTAGTGCCATTACATTTAATGAGGAGGAAAAACACAGTGAAGTAATAAGCGCATTATGTAAAGCCTGCGGGGTTTGTGTTTCTGCATGTCCTTCTTCTGCCATTAAAGGACGACATTTTACAGACAAACAAATACTTGCACAAATTGATGGGATCTGCAAAGGAAATGAATTTGCATTATCTTATGAAAATGCTTAATTTTGTAACATAAAAAAACACAACTCATGAAAAAGAAAATTTTACTTATAGATGATGATGATGACATACTTCGTTCTTTTCAGGTTATTCTGGAAAACAAAGGGTTTAACATTTTAACCGCAAAAGAAGGTGTAAGTGGTTATGAACTTCTTGTAAAAGAAAACCCGGATGCCCTTATTCTGGATATCATGATGACCTCAAATCTCGAAGGATACAACCTCCTTCATCAGATTAAACAAAATAAAGAATTTAGTCAATTACCCATTATAATTATGACCGGAATGCGAGATCAGATGGGCGTCAATCTTTACTCAGCTGTTGAAGATAATGAGTTATTC
>JAAYUY010000154.1 GCA_012517435.1 Sphingobacteriales bacterium
GATTGAGGTGAATTGATGTTGGTTCCGGCATTGACCACTTCAATGTATTCATCATCTCTTTTCAGCAGGTTAAGCCATTTATCCGCGAGGTTTTTATCAGCTGAAGCATATTTTAACTTATAGTTTTCAATAGCTTCAATGGCTTTATCAAATTCTTTGATGGCAAAATATGCCTGCCCCATTTTGAAATATTTTTCGGGCTTGGTTTTTACTTCCTGTTCATAGCGCGCAATGGCTGTCCGGTAATCCTTTTTTGTAAAAAATTCATCACCTGATTGTGCCAGGGCAATGCTTTTCAGCAATAATACACACAGAAATACTAATAATGTTTTCCTCATAGTTCAGTTTTTTTAAAATTATCAATTTTTTTAACGGTGCAAATATAAATAATTGAGATTAATTCTTAATAAGGATTTTTTTAATTTTTTTAAATTAAGAAAAAGAACGAATCCAGTTTGAACTCATTATCTTGAATTTATTATCTTAAAGAATCAGTTTTCTTAAAATATTCAATGCACTGACAGCAAAGAACTGAATGTTCTGCATCCGCCCTCTGTCAAAAATTAATTTTTGAACAGAACTTTTTTCCTGATTGGCCACACATATAAAGACCAGTCCGAGTGGTTTGTCAGGAGTAGCCCCTCCGGGCCCAGCAATACCGGTGATTGAAAGTCCAATATCTGTATCGAAAATTTTTCTGATGTTGGTTGCCATCTGTATTGCACATTGTTCACTGACTGCCCCATGTTTTTCAATTACCGCTTTTTCTACCTTTAACTGGTTGATTTTTATTTCGTTGGAATAACTGACCATGCTACCTTTGAAATAGGCTGAACTGCCGGGAACGGTGGTAATCAGGTGCGAAACATAACCCCCGGTGCAACTTTCTGCTATTGAAAGCGAGAGGTTTTTTCTAATCAGGATTTGTCCGATGGCTTCGGGGAGGCTGATGTCTCCATAGCCATAAACCATATCACCCAAAACTGAACTGATTTTCTGCTGTAAATCGTTTAGAAGTAATTGATTTTGTTGGCTATATGTGGTTGTGAGCCTGAGTTTAACTTCTCCGATTGAGGGAAGATAAGCAAGCCGGAAGTCTGCCGGAAGCGAACGTTCAATTTCCTGTATTTGTCCGGCAATAACAGATTCTGCTACCCCTGCTGTTTTAATGCTGAGGGATAATATTTTTTTCTGAATCAACGAACGCAACAATGGAGTTACTTCATTTTCAAAAATATCTTTCATTTCAAAAGGAACGCCCGGCAATGAGATAAGTCTCTTTTCTTTTTCCTGGAAAAACATGCCTGAGGCAGTTCCAAGCCTGTTTTTAAGAATTATACACTTTTCGGGCAGCATGGCTTGTGAGAGATGGGCTTCAGATAATGTTTTATAGCGGTGTTTCAGAAGCTCTTCAATCTGTTTTTTGACATCAGGATAAAAAATCAGTCTGGTGTGAAAATAATCTGCAAGAGTTTGCTTGGTGATGTCGTCAGTGGTTGGGCCTAAGCCTCCGGTAGTGATAATTAAAGATGATTTTTCAAAACAGTAATTCAGGGCATCAACTATATCGTTGGCTTTGTCTGAAACAGTAAGTTTGGTAACAAGTTCAGCTCCTGCTTCAAAGAGTTTTTTACTTAAATAATCTGAATTGGTATCGAGGGTTTCTCCTCTCAGTATTTCATCTCCGATGGTGATAATGGATGTTTTCATTGCTTATTACTGTTTTTAAATGATTTTTCCTCTGTGTAAAATTAAGGGTAAAAGGTCATAGATTGAGTAATGTATGATAATATTCACTTTCATTGATATTGTTGTATTGAACCACCAGAGCTATACAACAATAAAAACAGCTACTTTTGTGAGCCGGATTTATCCATCAAAGAAATCTGAGAAACGTAAAAACAAACGGGAGGTATGGAGGTAATTGATATTGAAAAGAGCATCAGGGAAAGCAATTCTGAATTTTTGAAAAAACTTCCGAAGTTCATTATCAGAATCATCTCAAAAATCATTTATGAAAAGCGGATGAATGAGTACCTTGCCATCACTGATGGATTGGAAGGTGTTGATTTTCATAATAAAATCATTGAGCTGATGGATATTAAAATCCATGCAGAAGGATTACATAACCTTCCCGAACATCCGCATTGTTTCTTTTTTGCCAATCATCCCTTTGGAGTTCTGGATGGACTGGTACTTACCAAAACAGTTTTGGACAAGTATCACGATTTCAGGGCAATAGGTAATGAGGCATTTAAATATGTTCCTAACCTGAGGAAGTATGTCATGATGGTGAATGTGTACGGAAGTACTTCACGCAAATATGTGGAAGAGCTCGAAAAAATATATGAATCCGATATGCCCATAACCCACTTTCCGGCAGGATTGGTTTCGAGGTTTATCAATTGGAAAGTCCAGGATATTGAATGGAAAAAAAGTTTTATATCAAAAGCGGTCAGTTGTAAACGCGATCTTGTCCCTTTTTATTTTGAAGGTCATAATTCTTGGCTTTTTTATTTTATCTCAACTTTCAGAAGGATGATTGGCATCAAACTGACTCTCGAGCTGGCTCTTTTACCGCATGAATTTTTTAATAAAAAAGGAAGAACGGTTCATGTCATTATCGGAAAACCCATTTCATGGCAAGTGTTTGACAACAGGTTTTCTCATCATGAATGGGCACAGAAAGTCAGGGAACATTTATACAAAATGGGAAAGTCAGGAAATCCTGATCTTGAATTTACTTCTTAGCGATTAAAAATGAAAAGAAAAAGATGACCGAACGAAAGGAAATGACATTTTTCGAACACCTTGATGAACTCAGGGGGCATTTGTTCAGAAGTGCACTGGTGGTTATTATCATTTCTGCTTTAGCTTTTATTTTCAAACATATCGTTTTTGATATTATCATACTCGGCCCTACTGAACCTTGGTTTCTGACCAATAAAATTTTTTGCATGGCAGCCGATTATTTCAATAATCCTAAGCTATGCATAAATGATAAGCCTTTACAACTGATCAACATTAGCCTGGGGGGACAGTTTTCGACACATTTTAAGATTTCGTTTCTGGCAGGTATTATTATCGGTTTTCCTTACATTGTTTTTGAACTTTGGAAATTTGTCAGTCCTGCTCTTTACGAAAAAGAGAAAAAAGTCGCTTCTGCCACCATTTTCTCCATAAATCTGTTATTCTTTATTGGTGTGTTAATCGGATATTTCATGATTGTGCCTTTATCAGTCAATTTTCTGGCAAATTATATTGTAAGCGAAACCATACAAAATACCATCAACCTGACAAGTTATATCAACAATTTATCAAGTATATGCTTTGCCTCAGGTATCGTCTTTGAATTACCGGTAATTACCTATTTATTGTCGAGGCTTGGCCTGATGACCCCTCAGTTTATGAAAAAATACCGTAAACATGCGATTATCGTAATACTTGTTTTGGCTGCCATTCTAACACCTCCCGATATTCTCAGTCAGCTGATACTGGCAATACCGATGTATATGCTCTATGAATTCAGCATCAGCATTTCAGCAAAAGTTTTAAAAAGAAAAAACGAGGATGTATGAGTGAAATAATCCGGAATACCCTGATGATTACCGGCTTTGTATTTTCCATGATGATGTTGCTGGAATATATAACCATTCTGACAAGGGGGAGATGGAGCATGCCTTTTCAGAAATCAGAGTGGCTTCAGATAATATTTGCTTCCTTTCTCGGACTGATTCCGGGTTGTCTGGGCACATATACGGTTGTAAGCCTTTACATTCACCGTACTTTCAGGTTTTCTGCCCTTTTGGCTGCCATGATTTCCACCATTGGAGATGAAGCTTACATATTATTGTCTTCCTCTCCTGCGACATTTTTTAATATCAGCCTGATTCTGTTTGTCTTATCCCTGATTGCCGGGGGAATGTCAGCTTATTTTTTCAGAAACAAAAGTTTCCTGAAAGCAGAATCTACTCATTATGAATATCATGAAGGGGAGGAGGAATGTTTTACATTTAAAACCTCTGAGATTGTCCCGCAGCTTAAAAATATCAGTTTTCAAAGAGCCATTCTCATTGGCGGATTAATAATTTTCTTTATTGCCTTACTGAGTGGTTCACTCAATCATGAACATGGTCATTTTCTGAATGGCTTTAACATGAATGAACAAGAACATCATTCTGAATCATTATGGCTGAACATCACCGCTTTGATTACGACACTTGTTGCTTTGTTTATTGTTTCCACCGTATCGGATCATTACCTGCAGCATCATCTCTGGGAGCATTTATTGAAGAAACATTTTATGAAAATCTTCATCTGGATTTTTGCTACTTTGCTGGTCATTCATTTTGTTTTACAATACTTTGATGTGAACAGATGGGTTGAGGCAAACCTTATGATTATGATTGTTTTAGCCGTTCTGATCGGGATTATTCCGCAGTCAGGCCCTCATATCGTTTTTATTACTCTTTTTCTGAGTAATATCATTCCGTTTAGTGTTTTGCTGGCCAATTCTGTTGTTCAGGATGGACACGGTGCCTTGCCTTTGCTTGCCGAATCGAAAAAAAGCTTTGCAGTTGTCAAACTGATTAAAGTAATCACTGCCCTGATACTGGGCTTTTCAGGATATTATTTTGGTTTTTAACAGCCACCTGAAAGTTGACTTTTCCTTGGTTTTACGGGAACAGGGTTATTTGTTTTACCGGCAGAAGAGACTGTAGTTTTACCCGTTTCGGTAGTCTGTTGTCCAATATCCGAAAAATCATACAGCAGGTTCTCATCGGAAATCTGTTTACGATTAAAAGAGGTATCTGCTTCAAGAATGCAGGTCGCAGCATTATAGCCACCTTTCAGATATTTCAGGTTCTGATACCCGATCTGGGTCAATATCATCCATGCCTGAAGCGCATTCGATTCATTATTTGCATAAATGATTTTTTGTCTGGGGTCAGAAAAAAGACTTTTGTAATCCTCTGATAATAAATCAGCAAAAGGGACATTTACAGCGTTTTCAAGATGTTTTTTTACAAAATCGGATGGCTTTCTGATGTCCACCAGTAAAAAGTCATTTTTCTTCATCAGATCATTCAGGTTTTCAGGACTAACTGCATCTTCAGCTTTTAAATATTTCTGAATGATTTCGTCAGAGGTCATTTTGTAGGAAAATGCCGGTTTTCTAAGCGTCAGAAATCCAATGATAATCAATACAATGAAGAGAATTACTACAATGAGGATCCAGTTTATTTTACTTTTCATAAGCTAACATTTTAATTTTAACAACCACCGCCTGGAGAATTCTTTTTGGTTACTTTAACAGGTTTTTTCTCAGCAGCTGCAGGTTTTTTGGTTTCTGCTGCCTGACTGACATTTTTATTGGTGAAATACTGACTTGCTGCCAGCCGGAAACTGTATTTGTCGAGTGCCGTAATCGTTGCTTCAGCTCCTTCCGGCCTGACAGGGTTTATGATAGTTTCATACCATTTGTTAAGTCCTCCTTCAAGGATGAAGATTTTTTCGAATGAGTTTCTTCTTGCAATCATCCAGGCTGCTGTGGCATCAGTAGTGCCATTGGAGTAAAAGACCTTGTTTTTAAAGTCCATTGATAAAAATTCAAGCGAACTGCTGTCGTTCAGTTTTGATAATGGAATGTTGATGGCTCCCGGAAGATGATATTTATTATAGTCGCTTTCATTTCTGACATCTATCAGCAACAGGGAGGGATCTTTATTAATAAGTAAATCAGCAACCTGGTCGGTAGAGAAGAATCTTGAATGAAGGTTAAGTTCAGCCTGAAGAATTTCGGGACTGATTTCTTTTTTGCTATAGTCTTTTTCGGGAAGCAGTGCAGCTATTACCGCCCCGATGAAAGCTATGATAATGAGGAAAAGATAAGTTTTTTTCATAAGCCTAATAATCAACTTTTTTAACGTTTTTTTCAATTTTATCGGTTATTACAAATGCGATGAGCGCCAAAGCAGCAAAACCGAAAACAAATATCCAGCGGGGGACACCGAGAGACTGATAAACAAGGACACTTCCAAGATTTTTACTGTTGTAAAGACCTTCAAAAAGCGGGAACAACCAGCCGAAAATGAAAATGCCGATGCCCATTCCGCCAGCAAAGAACATGGCGTCAATTTTTCCGATCGCTATACCGCAAAAACTGGTACCCGGGCAAAAACCTCCCAGAATAAAGCCCAGTCCCATGATTAAGCCGCCAACGATAGCAGAATAAAGATAAGTAGGAACGACATAGAGCTGATTCAAATCGACCCATCCGAAATAATGAAAAAAGGTAAGGCCAATCATTGCGGTAACAGCAGCGGTAAAAAATACACGGAGTACGACAAAATCGTAGCCATAGAACACACCGGCTAGTTTGCGGGAAGAGGAAAAACCTGCCTGTTCGAGAATAAAGCCGAAAGCCAGGCCAAAAATAAAGGCAAATACGAGGTTCCAGTCGCCACTGACAATTCCGTTAGGTATTAAAGGTCCCATATTATTGATTTTTAAAATGTTAAATCCAGTTTTTTCTAAAGAAATAAGCAAAGAGATAACCTCCGCCAAAAATGGTCATCATGGCCACAAAGCCTGAGGTTGAAAGCAGAGCAAGTCCACTGAGGGCGGCTCCGCTCGTACATCCACGACCGAATTGAGAGCCTATTCCAAACAAGATACCACCCAGTGTGGCAAAAACCAATCTTCTTCTGGCTGTAATTTTCGGGGAATGTTCAACTTTTAGCTTCATCCTTCCCATGATTGATCCGGAGATGATAGCTCCGATTAATACCCCAAACAGCTCAATAAAAAGCCATGCTTTCAGCGGAGAACTTTCATTGGCCAGTATTCCGCCAAAATACTTATTGTTGACGGTAGCTGAATGGCTGATGAAATTACTGATGGCTACCACAACACTTTTAATACCACCGCTGGCCCCCAGGCCTCTGCCTGTTACATAATAGGTCATTAATAATACGATACCAAGCAGTACACCTGCCAGATAAGGGTTCATGTAAGTTTTGCTTCTGTCATTCATGGCAATTAAGTTAAAAAATTCTATTGTTTTTTATAATGTATGCTGAAAAGTCTAAGTGAAAAAGTAATGATTGATTTTTCAGTAGCCCTCTGCCAGACTGCAGTAAGCGAGGCTGAGGAATAACACTTAAAATATTCAAAACACCTGTTATCATTCATCTCTTTTTCTGCTGTTAGTATAAATATCTTGTTACCTGTCCGGCTTCGACCATAATAAACCTGAAAATAATTCCGCCAAGAAGAATCAGGAAAGAAGGGATGAAAACAGGGACTTTAAAACCACTTAGTTTTAAAATCTCAAGAAAAGCAGGTATGACCAGTCCGGCTCCGACAACAAACACCCAGAATACTGTGGTATATTCTCCGCCAAGAAACATTTTGGCAGCTTCAATCTGTACTTCTGTACTGGCGAGAAAACCCATAAAAAGGTGGACGATAAAAAACAGTTCAATGGCGATAAGCAGTAAGTCAATTTTGCCGAATGCAACTTTTTCTTCATGATTTTTCGACATCCACATGATAGCAGCAGCAGCAGTCGAAAAGCCGGAAACCATAAATAAAGGGCCTAAAATTGAAGTGTTCCAGAGCGGACGGGCATTAAATGCCGAAAGTAGAATACCGGTATAAATGCCTAAAATTACTCCCAGCACAATCATTGCCCAGGCAAAGGCAATTCTGTTTTGGGTTGACCAGGCAATAAAGTTTTTGAGCCATTTATTATTGTCAATCAGTTTTTCTGTCCGTTCTATCCATTTATCGAGCCATTTTTTCTTCCCTTTCCACAAGTCCATCAGTTCGTTGAGGTAGGTCAGGCACCAGATGATGGAGATAAAAGTTACGAACAATAATGTCCATGCACCCCACGACATAGGTGATTCCCAGCGTACGGTAGTATAAAGCTGCCAGAAAAACAATTTATGTTTCAGGTCGAGGAAAAGCATCAGAAGTCCGATAATAATGGCGAAGGGGACCAGAAAAGAACCCCATTTGACAGCAGTAGGATAGAGTTTATCTTTTTTCTGGATAGTAAAAAGTGCAGCAAAGAACATCAGTCCTGCGGCCAACCCCCCTAAAAACAGATAGGTGGGAATTTGCCAGTGCCAGATATGCAATACAGGGTCAATATTGGGATTCATTCTTCCGCTGATGATGATTTCTTCTCTCATAGCTTTTGAATTTAATTAAATGAGATAATAAATTTGAGGTTTTGTACCTGCTTCAGGAGCAAGCGTCTTATATTTCCTGAGCTTAAGTATTTTGGAAACATCGCTGTTGGCATCGTCAAGGTCGCCAAAATACATACATTTTGTCGGGCAAACAGCCACACATGCCGGTTGTTCACCTTTCACCACCCGGTGATGGCAGAAAGTACATTTATCGACATATCCATCGGGGTGAGAATAACGTGCATCGTAAGGGCAGGAAGAAATGCATGCTCCACATCCGATACAGCGGTGATGAGTAACCAGAACAATTCCGCCTTCTTCGATATGGCTGGCACCTGTCGGGCAACACCTGACACAAGGCGAGTTATCACAATGATTGCACCGCTCAGAGCGAATTTCAATTTCAAGCTGGGGATATGTTCCGTTCATGACTTCTACCACCCAATCGCGGCAATATCCAATGGGGACATTATTTTCAGTCTGACAGGCGACCACACAGTCGCTGCATCCGACACATTTCTTTGTATCAATGGCCATTGCGTATCTCATGACACAACCTCCTTTCCTGGTTTTTCAGTTAAAAAAGTAACAAAGTTTCCCCTCATCCCGGTGCCACCCATAATTTTATCTTCCATAATATTGGTAATCATCTGGGTATCGGAAGCACCTCTGCCGTAGCTTCTTGTATAGTATTTATTGGTTTGTCCAAATCCGTGAACCATGAAGACACTGTCCCAGCGAATCCTTTCGGTAATTCTGACTTTAATCGGGAAAGATGAAACAACTCCGTCCTGATTTTTAATCCAGATATACTGCCCGTTTTCGATACCCCATTCACTGGCTACACGGGGATTTACCCAAAGCGTATTTTCGTCCATCAGATCGGTCAGGTTGGGGTTGTTGGCTGTACGGCTGAAAGTATGCATGGGTGCCCTGCCGTAATTCAGACGGTAATAACCTTCCGGAGGTTCGGGATGTGGCTGGTAAACCGGAATCGGGTCAAAACCATGATCGGCAAATGTCCGGGAATATAACTCTATTTTACCTGAAGGAGTATTGAATTCAACGTCTTCATTTTCTTCGAAATATAACTTACTGTTAAATTGAGGCAGTTTTTTAACACCAATTTTCTTCATTTCCTCGAGCGAAGACCCTAATTGTTTTAATTGCCAGTCGAGCATTTCTTCCATGTCTTTGTAAGGGAAATACTCTCCTAAACCGAGTTTTTCAGCCAGTTGTTTGGCGATCCACCATCCGGGTTTGGAATCATACATGGGTTCTGCAGCCGGCATCCTTAATGCGATATAGGCTTCTTTCATGGGTGAATTGCGGAGTATATCATATCTTTCCAGATATGTACATTCAGGAAGAACAACATCGGCATAACCAGCCAGTTCGGCAGGCATGGTATCGATAACTACGAGTAAATCAAGGTTGTTGATAGCTTCTATGGTTTTACGCTGGTCGGGTAGGGCTGCCAGAAGATTGGTGGCGTACACAATCCAGCCTTTAAAATTACAGGCAGAACCAAGTCCGGGGATAGAAGCATCGCAAATACCTGTTGATACTACTTCATCAGCGAGCAGATATTTATCCGGATAAACATCCCGCCATGTTCTTTTAGGTTGGGGGAATTCCGGATGTGGAAAATCAGGCACAGAAACTTTAGAAGGATGGTAAAAACCGCCTTTTCTTCCCCATGAACCCAGCAATGCATTCAGAATGGCAATAGCGCGGGAACGTTGTGTATCGTCTCCGTACCAGGTAACATGGCGCCCCGGGTGGACAATGACGGAGGGTTTGGCATTGGCCATTTCATAAGCCGTCTTGCGGATAATATCCGGTTTAATGGTTGTAATTCCGTATGCCCATTCAGGCGTCATGTTTTTTACATGCTCTTTCAGTTCTTCAAATCCGGTGGCATACCTGGCAATGTATTCTTTATCGTATAGTTCTTCATAAATCAGGACATGAATCCATGCTAACAGCAGGGCAAGGTCGGTAGCCGGTTTGATGGGCAACCAGAATTTAGATTTGCTGGCAACAGTTGAATAACGTGGATCAACTGTTATCAGGGTAATTCCTCTGTCGATGGCATCCGACATTTCCTGAACCTGACTGTTGTGCATGTTTTCACCTAAGTGAGAACCAATCAGTACCATACATCTGGCATTGATAATGTCGGTTCGCTCAGGAGATTCAACGGTTTCGCCAAAGGTATAATTAAATCCAACTTCCCTTGGACCGCGACACTGAGCAAAGGAAGGAGCCGTAATATTTCCGCTTCCAAATGCTTTCATCAGGGTAGTAAAATATTTGCCTCCCGTGCCGTGATTGAAAAGTGCTATACATTCCGGCCCGTGCTCAGCAGCTATTTTTTTCATCTTTGAAGCTATGACTTCAAAGGCTTCATCCCATGTGGCTTCCCTGAATTCCTGTTTGCCGTTTTTTGAAACACGTATCAGGGGCTTTTTCAGGCGGTCTTCATCATAATAACTTCCTATTCCGCCTGTTCCTCTCGGGCAAAGCCTTCCGTTGCAATGCGGGTCTTCTTCATTACCAACAACTTTCCAGATTTTTCCTTCTTTGTTGACATAAGTCCATCCGGCACATTTCCAGAAACATATTTCACAATAAGTAGGATAACGTTTTACTTCTCCGCTTTTGAGCAGTTTTTCCAATTCTTTATCCTTCCCTGCAAAAAGTTTCAGTGCCGATCCGGTGATGGCCAGACCTGCCGCTCCTGCTGAGCTGATTTTTATAAACTCCCTCCTGCTTGTTTTCATATAAAACTTTGCATTTTAAGTAAATGACTACATTGTTAACTGAGTACAATCTTAGATAATTTAATTTTTATGCTTTTCTTAATTTTTTATGTTTTTCAGCACGTTTTTAAATGAAATTTCCTGATACACATCTTTGGATATTTTCAGACTAACAATTCATGACTTTAACTGATTGATTATTAAATAGTCAGAATTTTTCAATCAATTGTATTTTATTACGCAGACAGCAGACATAGGCACAAAAACACCATAATTCCTTACCAAAAATCATAAATCGTAAATCAAAAATCATAATCTAAAACCTAATCTGACTGATTACCGTATCAACCAATATTATTGTAAAGATATTATCAGTCAATGTCTTCCATGTAGTTGATGTTACGGAAGATATTTTTATGATAAAATTCCTGTGAACTCACCTCACAATAACAGGTTTTAAAATGCGAAAGAATGGTTGTCATTTTAAAAATACCCTTGTTAAGTATGGGTTCAAGTTTACTGCTCAGGCTTTTAAGATACAAGGCAGCAAGCGGTTCAATAAGGCCATCATGAACAGGGACAACAATGTCGGAATCCTTTTTTTCTTCCAGTAAAAATGAAAACAGCTCAGACGGGACATCAGGCATGTCGCAGGCAAGCACCAGGCAATTTTCATGTTTTGCCTTTTTCATGGCGGATAATATTCCTGATGCAGGCCCTGCCTGTTTAATATCATCGGCAATGCAGGGATATCCAAAATGATGGTAATTGTTATTGTTGGAAGAGATAAGTATTTCATCACACAAAGGAATCAGTTTTTCAATTGCATGCTGAATCAGTTGTTTACCATGATAAAAAGCAAGGCCTTTATCACTTCCATAGCGTTTGCTTTTGCCTCCGCAAAGTATTATTCCGCTAATGTCTTTTATGTGCATTGTGCTAAAATCACCGGCAGTTTTGTCCTGCAAATATCAGTGTAATCAGATGAAATTATTTGTTTTTTTATCTGCTAATCATTTATGCTGGTATCTTTGCTGATGTAAAATAATATTTGCAAAAAGATTTAATCAGAAAATCAATATGAATCACAATGATGAAAAAAATGGACATGGTCATGAAAAAGATTTGGGTTTTAACTCAAAACTGATACATGCTGCTGACATTGACGACCAGTATGGTAGTGCAACAGTCCCTATCTATCAGACTTCTACTTTCAAATTTAAAAGTACTGAGCACGGAGCGAAGTGCTTTTCAGGGGAGGAAGACGGATATATTTATACACGGATAGGAAATCCAACCATTGACGCCCTTGAAAGACAAATGGCTGCACTCGAAAATGGCTATGGTGGAATTGCCGTAAGTTCCGGGATGGCAGCCGTTTCAACCATATATCTGGCTTTGCTGAGTTCAGGCGATCATATAGTCAGTACGGATGCCGTGTACGGCCCCGCCCGTGGTATCATGGAAAAACAACTATGCAGGTTTGGCATTCAGTCCACTTATATCAATACCACGCATGTTGAAAATATCAGGAAAGCTATCCGTCAGGATACGAAAATGCTGTACATTGAAACCCCTGCCAATCCGACAATTGATATTACTGATATTCAGGCCTGTTCGGAAATTGCCGGAGAATATGGTTTAATACTGGTGGTTGACAATACCTTTTGCAGTCCATACCTGCAAAAGCCCCTCGATTTGGGTGCCGATATTTCTTTTCATTCAGTTACAAAATTTATTAACGGCCATGCCGATATTGTTGGCGGAATTATCATTGCCAAAGAGAAAAAACTTTACGATACTTTACGCAGCATGATGATTAACCTTGGCTGCAATATGGATCCCCATCAGGCTTATCTGGTGCAGAGAGGGTTAAAGACCCTGGCCGTCCGTATCGACCGGTCTGTGGAAAATGCCATGAAAGTAGCTGAATTTCTTTCATCTCATCCTAAAGTAGCATGGATAAAATATCCGGGACTTACTTCTCATGAACAATATGAAACGGGAATCCGCCAGATGAAGAAAGCGGGTGCTTTGATGAGTTTTGGGCTAAAAGGTGGCTTTAAGGCTGCTCAGACACTGCTCGACAATGTAAAACTTATCCTTCTTGCCGTTTCACTGGGTGGTGTGGAGTCGCTGATTCAGCATCCTGCATCCATGACGCACTCAAAAGTATCAGCCGAAGAAAAAAATAAAGCTGGCATTACAGATGATTTAATACGCTTATCTATTGGTATTGAGGATGTTGAAGATATTATTGCCGATTTAAAACAGGGACTTGATAAAGTGTAAAAATTGTTAGTATTTACCTGAAACTGATTATCTTTGCACTTCCTTTAATGCTGGATTATGGAAGATATTCTTTTTCAATGCCGTAATAAAGTTCATTGTTTTGAATGCACCAACAGGGAAAATTCTTTATTTACTGACATTTCTGATGAGCATAAAGTAAGAATTAATGACGCAAAAGTTCACTGTGAATATAAGAAAGGCGAGATGATATTTAAAGAGGGCAATCTGCCGACCGGTTTGATTTGCCTGAATCGTGGGAAGGTCAAAATTATCAAGGAAGGAATAGGAGGGCGGGAACAGATCATACGTTTGGCCAGGCCGATTGAATTAATAGGCTACAGGGCTTTATTTGCAGGGGAAAGATACAATTCATCGGCTGTTGCCCTCGAAGACTCTACCGTTTGCCATATCGACAAAGAAGTTGTACTTGATGTTATTTCGCAGGATCCCATGCTTGGGTTAAGAATTGTCAAGCGGCTTGCCATTGAACTTGGTGAAGCAAAGACCCGCATCGTTAATCTGACCCAGAAACACATCAGGGGTAGGCTGGCTGAAGCCTTGCTGATTTTATACAACCGTTTTGGTACAAATCCTGAAGATGGAACACTTGACATATCGCTTGGCAGAAATGATCTTGCCGACTTGTCGAATATGACAGCATCGAATGCCAGTCGTACTTTATCCCAGTTCATTGATGAAAAAATCATAGAAACGCAAGGGAAAAAAATCAGGATTTTAAACCTCGAACGCCTGAAATGGCTGAGTAATTACGGATGATTTTTTCTGAATTGTTCCAGCCTGCTTTTCAGGTCGGGGAACTGAGAGCGGTTGACCAACGATACACACGCCCTGACCCCGTCATTGCGTTCACTGCCTGTGATGGACAATGAAATTGCACTGATACCATAATATAGCAATTCTTCCACAAGCTGGTCGCCTGTAAAGCCCGGATAGGCAAAGGTGAAATAAAATCCATCGGCTATCGGCTCATCAAGGTCTTTGTCATAAACAATGTAAAAACCATTGTCGGTAAACATTTTTTTCATGATAGCTGCCTTTTCTGCATAGTCCATCACTTCTTCCCGGTAATTATAAACTTCGTCATTGACCGCTTTCAGGATGGCAGCAAGGCCAAACTGAGGCGTATGTGAAGTGCCTGAGCTGATAGCATACAAAGTCCCGAAAATCAAAGCATGACCAAAACGGTCGGAGGAATAAAATCTTTTCAGGTCGGGGCTCACCGTGTTGAATAATTTTTCAGAAACGACCATCATTCCGATGCGTTGCCCGGCATAGCTGAATGCTTTTGAACTCGATATCAGTAAAATATAATTATCGGTATAGTGAGCGGCAGAAGGTTGAAAAGGAGGAATACCCGGATGGGAATAATCTTTTCTGAAGTCCATTCCAAAATATGCAAGATCTTCAATAACTGTTACATTGTATTTTGAAGCCACCTCAGCAATCACTTTCAATTCTTCTTCTGTAAAACATATCCAGCTGGGATTGTTGGGATTGCTGTAAAGCAGAGAAACAAACCTGCCTGTGGATAAATAGCTTTCCAGCTTGTCTCTGAGTTTGTCTCCCCTGTAATTATAAACATCAAAGTTTTCAAATGGTTGTCCCAGTACTTTATTCTGTTGTTTCTGAACAGGGAATCCCGGATCGATAAATAAAGTAGCGTCTCTGCCTTTATACAATCTGCCGAGTGTCATAAAAGCGGCAAATCCCCCCATCATGGAACCGACAGTCGGGATGCAGCAATGAACAGGGATGTCAATATTCAGAAAAAGTTTGCAAAAACGGCTGATTTCTGTTTTTAATTCCGGAATCCCTTCAATATTCGGATAAATGGCAGCAACACCGTTTTTATGTGCTTCAATTTCAGCATTGACACCAATGGCGGAAGGTGGCAGGCCGGGAACACCCATTTCCATCCGGATATATTTTTCTCCGGTTTCAGTTTCAATCTGATTGACTACTTTCAATAATTCCCTGATGGATGCTCTTCCAATATTTTCTATCCCACTTTCTTTTATTTTCCTGCTGACAACTTCAAAATTAATAGGCGTGTTTTTCATTTTCTAAGAATTTTGACAATTTTTAACTTCACAAACCTAATTGTTTTTTAGGAAGTAAAAATTTTTTTCAGAAAAAATATTGGGAAGGATAAAATTGATGGGAATTGTATATCAGATAAACTCTTTTTTAATTTTTTTCACCCATTTTCTGACTCTCTCTTGGGTGAGTTCAGGTTCATTGTCGTGATCGATGGGTAAACCAACAAATTTATCGCCTTCAAGAGCTTTTGAACCGGTAAACTGATATTCTGAAGCAGGGGTATAGCCCACCACCTCAATTCCCTGAGCCGTTAGCCGGGCTTTGAGTATTCCCATGTCGTCACAGAAATGATCGGGATATAAAATATGGTTGCCAAGACCATAAATAGCCGCTTTTTTCCCCTTTACATCAAGTTTTTCAAGCAACATGTAAAAATTATCCCAGGTGTTTTTAGTGGTAACATCTGTCCAGTTGTCAGCGCCAACGGTTGCAATACCAAAAATAAAATTGTCATATTCTTCGAGTAACAGAAAAGAAATTTTGCTAAGGTCGTGAACGTCAATTTCCCCGGCATTAAATTCCTTTGCTATGATCTGGGCTACTTCTTCCGTGTTGCCGCCTTTATACCCGTAAAATAAACCTGTTTTTTTCATAAGTCAGGATTTAAAAGATGCACAAAAGTAAAGCCTTTGTATATAATATCGGAATTAATTTTAACTGATAACCACATTGATGATTTTAGAGCGGACAATGATGATTTTCCTGATGCTTTTTCCTTCTGCCCATTTCAAAACAACAGGATCGCTTCTGATCTCATTTTCAATGAATTCATTTTCTGCATCCAGCGAAAATGTTTTTTTATGCCTCAGTTTGCCATTGATGGAGACAGGATATTCAAAACTGTCTTCTGTCAGGTATTCGGGGTTGAATTCCGGCCAGATAGTAGTGGTAACGGAGTGGCAGTGTCCGCATTCTTTCCAGAGTTCTTCTGCTATATGGGGTGCAAATGGTGAAATCAGAATAATCAGTGGCTCCAATATCTGCCTTTTCCTGCAGTTGCGTTTGCTAAGTTCATTGACTGCTATCATGAAACTGCTGACGCAGGTGTTGAACGACAGTTTGTTGATGTCGTCTTCTATTTTTTTGATAGTTTTATGCAGGATTTTTAATTCAGCTTCATCAGGCAAAGAGCTGTCGAGTGAAAAATTTCCCTCAGAATTATAGTAGAGGTTTCTGAATTTTTTCAAAAATTTAAAAACCCCTTCGATCCCATCAGTACTCCATGGTTTATGCATCTCAATAGGGCCTAAAAACATTTCGTACATCCTGAAGGTATCGGCACCATATTTTTCGATGACATCATCCGGATTGACGACATTATACAGTGATTTTGACATTTTTTCAACTGCCCATCCGCATACATATCTGCCGTTTTCAAGAATAAACTCAGCCTCCTGAAACTCCGGCCTCCATTTTCTGAATTTTTCAATATCAAGGATGTCGTTTTCCAACAGATTTACATCCACATGCAGTTCCGTGGAAAAAAGTTCCCTGCCGGGAATGTGGTATGATACGAACATGGGCTTCAAAGAAACAGGTTCCTGCGTCAAAAGGGATTCAATTTCTTTTCCATCAATCAGATCTTTAATGGTCTTTAACACTTTATCTATCTGATAAAGAACCATATAAACAGGTATCAACAGGATGTGATAACCAGCCTGCCGGGCATATTCCTGATATTTACTTTCAAGCTTTTCAAGTTTCTTTATCTGCCTGATTTCTATGATTATCTTTTTTTCCTCGCAGAAGATGTCGAATGTACGGTGCCCTTCCTTGTAATTCCTTTTAAATTCAGTTCCGAGTTGATTGTCTTTGATTCTTTCCCAAAGCAGATATTCGGCATATTTTTCATGATTGATGCGGTAAACAAAGTTTGACCTCCCCTGAATCATTCCCTGATTGACCAGTTTTTTAAATGGTTCATCCACTACGGAATAGCCGATATCATACAGAAATTTATTCCAGAAACGTGCATAAATCAGGTGCCCGGTCGCATGCTCTGTACCACCGATATAGAGGTCAACATCTTTCCAGTAACTGACTGCTTCTTCTGAAAAATAACGATCATCATTTTGAGGATCCATATAACGAAGATAATATCCACTGGAACCGGCAAATCCGGGCATGGTATCGAGTTCAAGCGGAAAGCCGTCTTTTGTTTTCCAGTTTTTAGCCTTTGCCAGTGGAGGCTCACCGCTCGATGAAGGTTGAAAACTATCTATTTCGGGTAAAGTAAGCGGCAAGTCATCTTCATTCAGTACATGAGGAATCCCGTCTTTGTAATAAACCGGAAAAGGTTCGCCCCAGTAGCGCTGGCGGCTGAAAATAGCATCCCGCATACGGTAGTTGGTTTTCCCTTTCCCGATGCCTTTTTCTTCTATTTTTTCTATCATGGCTTTGATGGCGTCTGCTACTTCCAGTCCGTTCAGAAAACCGGAATTGATCATTTTCCCTTCTTTTGCCTCATAAGCCGATAATTCAATATTTCCTCCACTCACCACTTCAATGATTTTCAATCCGAAATGGCGGGCAAAAGCATAATCGCGGCTATCGTGTGCCGGAACGGCCATGATGGCACCTGTCCCGTAACCCCACAAAACATAGTCGGCTATCCACACGGGTAGTTTTTCTCCTGAAAATGGATGGATAGCATAAGCACCTGTAAATTGTCCTGTTATTTTCTTTGTTTCAGCAATTCTGTCGCGTTCGGTTTTCTTTTTGGTATTTTCAATATAAGAGAATACGGCTTCCTTATATTCTTCAGTGGTAATTTTTTCAACTATAGGATGTTCGGGAGCCAGAACCATGAAAGTAGAGCCAAACAAGGTGTCGGGGCGGGTGGTAAATACTTCAATCTGAGTGTTTTCCGGATTATCGAGCCTGAAATTGATCAGGGCACCTTCCGATTTGCCAATCCAGTTTCGCTGCATTTCCTTGAGCGAATCGCTCCAATCGAGATTCTCAAGCCCTGAAAGCAATCTTTCACTATAGGCCGAAACCCTTAAAAGCCATTGTTTCATAGGCTTTTTGATTACCGGAAATCCGCCTCTGACAGACAGGCCATCTTTGACTTCATCGTTTGCCAGTACGGTTCCAAGTTCCTGACACCAGTTGACGGTGGTCTCCGCCTGATAAGCCAGACGGTAGTTCATCAATATTTCACTTTTCTTTTTTTTGTCAAAGCTTTTCCATTGATCAGCAGTAAATGTAAGTTCCTGGCTGGAGGCTGCATTAATACCGGATGTTCCTGCTGTTTCAAATGCAGAAATCAACTTATCAATAGACTCTGCTTTGTTGAGTTTTAAATCAAAATAATGATTAAACAACTGGATAAAAGTCCATTGTGTCCATTTGTAGTATTTTGGGTCGCAGGTAATGACTTCACGATCCCAATCGTATGAAAAACCAATTTTTGACAGTTGCTCTTTGTAGCGGGCAATGTTGTTCATGGTGGTGATGGCGGGGTGCTGGCCGGTCTGTATAGCATATTGTTCGGCTGGAAGCCCGAAAGCATCGAATCCCATCGGGTGAAGTACATTAAAGCCTTTCAGCCTTTTATATCTTGAAAAAATATCGGAAGCAATATATCCGAGCGGGTGCCCGACATGCAAACCTGCTCCCGATGGATATGGAAACATATCGAGTACATAGTATTTTGGCTTGTTGTGTTTGATGTCAACCCGATAGGTTTTATTTTCAATCCAATAGTTCTGCCAGAATTTTTCAATAGATTTAAAGTCGTAATCAGTCATTACTGAAGTATTTTTAATCCTTTTGGAAGCCGCAAAGATAGGAATTCAATATTGTCGGATGTAGTTAATCCATACGAACCTGTAATCCTTATTTGTTAAAAGCAGCCTGAAAATAAACTTTAATCCTGTATTTTTCTGAAGAAATAATACTGAACAAATGGTTTAAGAACCTAATTCTACAACAGGTGTGGCATTTTTTTCAGAGCAAAGCACCACCATCAGGTTGCTGACCATTTCGGCCTTTTTTTCTTCGCTGAAACGGGCAATATTCTTTTGGGTAATCTGTTCAAGTGCCATTTCCACCATGCTGACAGCACCTTCAACGATTTTGAAACGGGCGGCTACAATGGCAGTTGCCTGCTGACGCTGAAGCATGGCACTGGCTATTTCAGGGGCATAAGCCAGATTGGAAATTCTCGATTCAATGACCTTGATTCCTGCTATTTCAAGCCTTTCCTGAAGTTCCTTTTCAAGCTGATGATTGACTTCTTCACCACCACTACGCAGTGTAATATCAGCTCCCGGTGATTCAATGTCATCATAAGGATAGAGTCCTGCCAGCTTGCGTGTGGCGGCTTCGCTTTGTATCCCGACAAAATGTTCATAATTATCTACATCAAATACTGCTTTGAAAGTATCCTCGACTTTCCACACCAGAATAACGCTGATCATGACCGGATTTCCCAGCTTGTCATTTACTTTAATGGCCTGACTGTCGAGATTACGGGCACGAAGAGAAATCTTTTTCTTTGTAAAAAACGGATTAGCCCAGTAAAAACCATTCTTTTTAACAGTTCCTCTGTATTTCCCGAAAAAAATCATCACCATGGATTCATTCGGGGAGACGATAAACAACCCGAAAAGGCAGATAAATGAAATAAAACCGATTAATACACTTAAAATAATCATCCATATATCCTCATCATTGCGGATGATGTTCAGGATAGCCAGAACGATAATCAGCAAAAAAATCAACAGCCATAAAAAACCTGATTTTGCCTTGAAATTCTTTTCCATTAAATTGATATTTAGTTTGTTATAGAAAAATTAAAGTTTTCTGAACAGGTACAAAAGTAATGAAACAATCAGGCTGAGTAAAATCATGGTCGTAACAGGTATAAAGATGGTGAAGTTTTTCTTCACAATCCGGATGTCTCCAGGCAAATGTCCTATTACTGGCCAGCGATTACTGAATAATAAAATAATACCTGCAATTATCAGGATTACTCCGGCAACAATCAGAAGTTTTCCTGCCTGATGATACATGGAGGTCAGATAATCAATTGATTATCTTAAAAAATACTGACTTTTGCCTCTGTCTGAATGATAATTTTGATGGTACCCTGTGCAGGCACATCATCTGTAAAACCATTTAGATAAATCTTTAGCTTTTTGGTAGCCAGCAGAATATCAGACATGGCATCGTAAGCGCCAGTTTCAGGAGTTACCTGATAACTGTTACCGCTTGCGTACAGAGAGGCAAGGTCAACATTGGTAAAAGTGGTCATCAGAATACCACTCGTCTGATCAGCATAGCTGTATTTGATGTCCCCGTTCATGACGCAGGTTGTCTGTCCCTGGAAATTTTCTACCTCGATTTTAACGGATTTAATGGTGTAATCCTTAATGACATCAAGGTAATCCTGTAATTCAGGAACAGAATTGACATCAATTGTAAAGCTTTTGTTCAGACTTTGGTCGTTCGAATCAAGATCGAAATCAAAGGAAGCTGTCATGGGTGCTTCAACCCTGATATTGGTAATTTTATCGCATGAGCAATAAAACAGCACCAAAAGAACAACAAAAATCAGTTTAACCTGTTTCATAATTTTGAAATTTAAGTGTTTTTCAATGTTTTTTTGGGGTGAAATATATGTATTTTTAAGAAAGAAACAACTACCATGATGAAATTTTGTGTCCTTTTGTACTGAAAAACAAAATATACAGATAACAGGGAAGAAGGATGAGGTAGGCAGCCTGATGGCCAATGGTATGAATATCTGCCAGGCGGCCATATAAAAGCGGAATGGTAGCGCCACCTGCTATGCCCATGATTAATAAGGCAGAAGCTGTTTCGGTATGTTTGCCAAGATTTTTAATGGCCAAAGGCCAGATAGCAGGCCACATCACTGCATTTGAAAAGCCAAGTATTGCTACAAATAAAACCGACAACGACCCGCTGGTGAAATAAATACAAAGGGTGGTGAGCATGGCAGTAATGACAGAAATAAACAAAGCTTTTTCCTGAGAAAGATATCGGGGGATGGTAAAAATACCGGCAAGATAACCTAAAACCATTGAGAAAAGCGTCAATGCTGTCAGGTTTTTGGAAAGTGAAAGGGGTATTCCTTGGCTTTGGCCATAAATACCAATGGTATCACCGGCAATAACTTCAGCCCCCACATAGAAAAAGATGGCAAAAACTCCGAAAACAAGGTAAGGATAAGAAAAAACCGATGATTTTTCTTTAACAGATGACTTGTCTGAATCGTCAGATAATGTTGGTTTTATTTCGGGTAATTTTGAAAACCTGACGAAAACAGCAAGAAAAAAGAGTAGAGCAGCCATCACAGAATATGGAACTACGACACGTCTGGCTAAAGAGTCAAGAAACTCAAGGCGGACATCCCCGGATAGCAGATCAAGCTCCGACTGAAGGGTATCGGCATTTGCCAGAACAATAGACCCTAAGATAAGGGGAGCTAAAATTCCGGCCACTTTGTTGGCAATACCCATAATACTGATTCTTTTGGCAGCACTTTCAATAGGACCAAGAATGGTCACGTATGGATTGGATGCCGTTTGAAGTACAGAGAGACCAGTGCCTATTACGAACAATCCTGTTAAAAACAGGTAATACTGGCGGCTTAATGCGGCTGGAATAAATAATAATGCTCCTATAGCCATCACAACCAGCCCTAAGCTCATTCCATTGATGAAGCCGGTCTTTTTTAGAATAAATGAAGATGGCAATGCCATGACAAAATAGGAAATATAAAAAGAAAAGGCAACAAGCATGGATTCAAGGGTGTTGAGTTCACAGGCAATTTTCAGATAGGGGATAAGTGTTCCATTCAGCCAGGTAACAAATCCGAAAATGAAAAAGAATATACCTAAAATAAACAAAGGCAGGATGTTTTTGGGAAACAATGACTTCATAAAAATTCTTTTTGCAAACATAGGATGATAGCGGAATCGTTAGAAAATCTTTTTAACACCTTTATGTTGAAATCATGAAAAAAAATTTGCAAAGAGTATTATTGTTATTATATTTTTGGATTTCAAGAAACAGTACAAACTACTAGGACAATTTATGAAAGCAGCAAACTTAAACTGGATTCCGACTGATGTCTATGGTACGATATGGCGCTTTGTGTATTTTCTGGACATCAAAGATGAACAGAATTATTCTTACATCCCTCTGGCTGAAATTAAAGAATGTAGAAATGGCAGATGGTACTGGCGATTTCTGGTTAAAAAGCTTGACAAACATCCGGCCCGTCATACCAGGGGTATTTGCTGTTCAAGAGA
>JAAYUY010000155.1 GCA_012517435.1 Sphingobacteriales bacterium
CCCTGAAGTTGAAACTGCATCCAGTTTCGACCAAACCGAAAGGGAAATCAATAAAAGTGCAGGATTTAAGCTGTTTTTCAGTACAAAATAAAAAGCTCCCAGAATCAGGGAAAGATGAAAAGGAGTCTCTATCCCCGTAAAAGCTACATTGAGTAAATGCTTTGATGTCAAAATGATGCTTATCCATAGGAAACAAACAATCCATTGATTTTCAAATAACTGTCTTAAAATTTTTAAGAGAAGAAATGAAATAATGAAGATTCCGGCCAGATTAGATACCAACAATACATAGCTTGATGGTAATCCGCTCAGCAATGAAATCAAATAACAGAATAGCAGGTTTAAAAAGCCGGAAATTCCGAATACATGCCCGTCAGCAGGATTAAAGGTATAAAAATAACCCTTTTTAAAATTATCCAGATATCTGAGCGTAAATCCGGAATCATCAAATAAGGTATGCGGTAAAGAATTAAATAACCATGTGGTCAATAATGCCGATAATGCAAGAAAAATTAAATCTTCTGTCTTAATAAAGAATATCCTTTTTTCTGCATTTAATTTTCTAAAAAAATAACTTATCAGGAATGACAGCAGAATAAAAGTAATTCCTTCCATAACCACCTGAAGGGAAAAAGATTCGACAGACATTACTGAAAAGATAAATAGTGAAACAGCGATGATACCAGTTAAAACAAGAACGGCTCTTCTCATTACTTTTGATTGTTTTTACGGTCTTCATAAATTCCTTTCAATGCCTTTTCATAATCCGGATACCGTAGCTTTCGCCAGAATCTGTCTTTAGGATCGATTTTTCCGAAAACACACCAATAAGCCTCCTTTGTCATAGAATCAAACTGAATATAGCCTTTTTTATATTGCCAGCTTTGAAAAAGATTCAGTAGAATAAAAAAAGTAAAAACCAAGTAAAATCCTGTTTTGATTACGTTCTTTTGTTTCAAAATAAAATCAATAAAAGCAGCAAAAGGAACGGCCAGCAAGCCATATATATCAATAAAAGCCCTATTGCCAAAACCCACATACCACCAGCACCACCAGCTCAGAATCAGATAATCAAAGACAAGGAAAGTCAGGAGAAATGGGAAAAACAGCTCTTTGTATTTTTTAAACAGGAAATAAAAGCCTAAAAGTGAGAATATCATGACGGGTGTATAAACCAGCCATCCATTACGATATGAAAACCAGCCCTTTATCAATTGCGGATGATTAAAGAAAAATGATTCTCCCTGATAGGAAAAATATAAATATTTTCCGGAAACAGCTTTCCAGTAAAGCATTTGAGGAATCCACAAGAACAATGAGCATAAAAGAATAATTATTATCAAATAATAGTTTTTGAGAAATAATTTTAAACGAATGGGGATTTCCCTGAAGGATTTAATTCCCCATAATAAAAACAGGAGAATAACAACAATGTTTGTCGGGCGGATCAAAACAATCAGGCCTGCCAGAAGACCAATCAAAACCGAATTAACGATGTCCGTTTTCCGGTACCATCTGATGGTCAGCAAAATAAAAAAGGTAATCAGGGCAAAGTTATAGGAATGCGACATAGCCGACCTGACTGCCGTATAATACAAAAGATTCGTTCCCAGGCCAATGGCAAGCAAGGTCAGTGTGGTAACTCTCAGGTTGAAAAAACACAACAATAGTTTTCGTAAAAAAATTAACCCGAGTATATTAAAAATCATACTGCTGATAATCAATGCGAAACGGTAAGGCTCTGAATAACCATCCGCAGGATAACCAAAAATTTTGGCATAGGCATGTGCTGCAAAAAAGAACGGTGCATACAGCATTGATAGCCCCATTGACATCTTTATGCATTTACCACCGGTTGGAGTAGTAAGCGGTACAAATTTATCGTAATATTTCTCAGGATTTTCTTTGGTAAATCTGAGTAATGGGTCTTTGTAGATAAAGGTAGCCGGCAGATACGAGTAATAATTGGTAACATCCCATGTAATAACCCTGTTATTTCCTTTCCACATTTTGTAGCTACAGAGGGCAAGAAGTAAAATAACTGCCTGAATCAGAATAATTGTTTTTGACCAATCCTTAACTTTTATCATACTCAAAAATTAAATAAGCCGAATAACCATGTTACAATGACCACTATCACCAATGACGGGATCAGGTTTATAACCTTTATCTTTTTTAAATCAAGGATGGAAAGGCCAAGTGCAACAAGAATAAAGCCTCCGGTGGCAGATAATTCAGTAATAATGGTATTTTCAAAATAAGCGGAAAGATTTGCAGCGAACAAAGTCAACCCGGCCTGATACAAAAACAGAGGAATGACAGAAAATATAACACCGGCTCCAAATGCAATGGTCAGTGCAATAGCCGATATTCCATCCATGATGGATTTTACAAACAATAAATGCGGATTATGGTTAATTCCTTCCTCAACAGCTCCGAGTATGGTCATAGACCCGGCACAGAACAGCAGAAAAGCCATGATCAGTCCTTCAAAAAATTCAGAGCTGTCGGTTCTGAACTTATTTCTAACCCAACCCTCTGTTTTTCCTATAAGTTTGTCAAAATCAATCCACTCTCCTATCCATGCTCCGCTAAGCAGGCTGATAATCTGAATAAGCAGATTATGGGATTTACTTCCCATGAGAAAGCCTAAAACTAAGGTAAAAATACCGATAACCTGAAAAGAGACATTAATAAACCTCTCAGGAAGTCGTTTTTTCAGAATCATGCCGAAAAAAGACCCTGCTACAACTGCAGCTACATTGACAATCGTGCCTACCATGCAATTCAATTGATTGCAAAGTTAAGTCATGAAAATAAAAGCCTGAGATTGATTTTGTACAATGGAACTACTTCAGCAGCAGAACTGCTGAGAAACTACCTTTTGACTTCCAACCTGAAAATAAAAGGTTTAAGCTTACAAACCTGATTGATACGTTTTAAATCCCGGATTTTATTTTTTGCTGAAAGGGAAACCAAAACAGAATCAGATTCATTGTTTTTTTGTTCAATCAGGTTCCTAAAAAACATTGATTTGACGGCATAGGCAGAGCCATCATTATTGTCGTCTCTTGCTGTAATGATGCCAATCAGGTTGCCTTTTGAGTCCAGCAAAGGAGCCCCACTGGTTCCCGGGTTAACGGGGATAGAGATTTCATAAGCAAGGGTATCGCTGTTAAAACCGGTAACTGAGCGTAGAGAACCTTCCCCGTAAACAATATCTTTTTTGGAATAGCCAAGTGTAAAAACCTGTTCACCCAATGCAGCCATTTCCTGAGATATTCCATAAGGAATGTCATGAAATCCTTTAAACTGAGGATCAACTATTTTAATGATGGCAAGGTCGGTTAAAGGATCTGCAAACAACAATCTGGCGCGATATGAAATCATTGAATCAGTTTCATTAATGATCTCAAAGGAATCGAAGCCATTGACAAGGTGATAACTGGTTGCCAGACAGCCGTCTGTTGAAACAGCGAAACATGTACCCGAATAAATATAATCACTTTTCTTATCACTGCTGAACAAAGCTTTCCACAGGGAATTCTGTTTTTTTGAAATAGTAGCAATATCTTTTTTTAACTCGTTGTATTGTGTCAGGTGATAATATTTGGTAATAAATCCGGTGGCATACAAAAAGATAAATGTAGTTATAAGCGCAACAACCGCTGCTACTGCAGAAATTTTTACAAACTGGATAAGTACATTTCTTTTTCCTTTAAGATATTTTAAGGAAATAATCCCTGCTTCTCTCTCCATTTCAGCATGATACTTTTCAATTCTTCTTTTATTCCGGTTTCTTTCTACTGATTTATTTAAAAGCTGTAAAAACAAGATAGCTTCATCCACTTCCTGCCTGAAAATATCATCCTGATTCATTTTTTGTTGAAATTCCCGGTATTCCTCATCCGTCATCCTGTGTTGCAGGTATCTTTCAACTGTTTCAAACAATTTCAAATCTTCAGCACGCTTATCCATCATATTCCTTCATTTAATTTCAAAAAACAACTTTTTTAGTCGTTGTAAACATTTATATTTCAGATTTTTAGCAGTTTCGGCATTGTTATAACCCATTGTTTCGGCAATTTCATTCATGCTAAGTTTTTCAAAATAAAAACTTTCAATTAATGTACGGCAAGGTTCACCCAGCCTGGTCAGACAATTATTGAGATTTTTTATTTTCTCTTCCTGTTCAACCTGAAAGCTGATATCATCGTTGTCAATAATATCAATCTCATCTGAATCAATCAGGGAAGATGAGTTCAGGTTTCTGGATTTCAGTTCATTCAGCCAGAGTTTACGGGCTATTGAATAGACATAAGTTTTAATTTTACAGTAAAGAGTAAACTCAGTATTTTTTATTTTGTCCAGAAAAATCACAATGGTATCCTGATAAATATCCTTTGCCTCCTGATAAGAGCCATTGTTGTTCATAATCATAGCGGACACCATTCCAAAATAATTTTTATACAACTTTTTTAAAGCTTCTTCTTCGTCATTGATTATTCCCTGAATCAAATCCTCATCAGTGAAATAATTTTTATTCTCCGTCTTTTGCACTGTTAATAAAGATTTTTACAAAAAGTAACCCAAGTTATTTCATTTTCCTGAAAAAATGAATGTTTTCAAAGCATTTCAAAAGTCCGAAAATTTTTTTTCATCTTAGTGGGTTACCTTTTTAAAATTTTCAGATTAAGGGTTAAATTTGTTATTAATAACCATTTAAATTTCAATCAAAATGAAAAAAATTCTTAGCTTACTTGTTATCGGAATGTTCCTTATTGGCTTTGTTGCATGCAACAAAACAAAGAAAGATGAAGCTGCAGCAGAAGAACCAGCAGTAGAAGAAACTGTACCAGCTGAAGAAGCTCAACCAGCAGAACAGCCAGCTCAGGATCAAGCTGCACCAGCCGAACAGCCAGCCGAACAACCAGCTGCAGAACAACCAGCCAAATAATTTGGGAATCTGTAAGCTTAAAGCAAAAGCCATGTCGAATGACATGGCTTTTTTATTTTAACCGGCTGTTCACTTTATCCCAGTTAACGATACGCCAGAAAGCTGATACATAATCAGCACGTCTGTTTTGATAATCCAGATAATAGGCATGTTCCCAGACATCACACGTCAGTAAGGGAGTGAATCCTTTGGTAAGGGGGGTGCCTGCATTGCTTTCCTGTAAAATATCGAGCGTTCCATCCGTCTTTTGTACCAACCATACCCACCCACTACCGAACAGGCTAATGCATGCATTTGAAAATTTTTGCCTGAATTCATCAAAAGAACCAAAATTAAGGATGATTTTTTCCAAAATCAGCCCTTGTGGTATGCTTTCGCTATCAGGAGAAAAACTTTCCCAGTAAAAAGTATGGTTCCATACCTGAGCGGCATTATTGAAAATTGCTCCAGTCGATTTGCATACGATGTCATCAAGCATCATGTTTTCAAAATCAGTACCTTTTATCAGGTTATTCAGATTTGTCACATAAGCCTGATGGTGCTTCCCGTAATGAAATTCAATGGTTTTTGAACTAATTACGGGCTCAAGGGCATTTTTTTCAAATGGTAATTCCGGTAAAATAATCATAATCGTTTATTTTTATTCTGAGTAAAAGTTAATCATTTCCATAATGGCTTTCCGGCAGACAGGACAAAAATTATCGGGTGATATGGAACGCATGGTACAATCCATAACAGGACGATAAACACCTTTCTGAAGATAGCCAGCTCCCTCAAAAACACCTAATTTGCCTGAGTATTTCTTATCAACAGGAGTCGGTATAGGTATATCTTTATCAATCATGTTTTTCCACTTAGCATTAAAATCAACCAATGTGGTAATATTCGGCTCCCATGGTTCGGCTGACAGCGAGAAATAGAGTGTGTAAGGCGAATCACCCTCATATTCATCGGCAAGACCGGCAAAAGAATGCCCGAACTCATGACTGACTACAAAGCCTGATAACGGATTTCCGGAAGTACAGGTTGCATAATAGTTGTAAATGGCCCCACCTCCGTATTTGGATGAATTTGTCATGATGATAATCTGATCATAAGGCACGACAGAAGCAATATCATGAAGTTTCCAGACACTGTCGGTCATCAGGTATCGGTCGCTGCCGAGCGTATTAAAATGAGTATGTACCACTGTGTTTTTAAATATATCTTCATTGGGATCATCACAGCCACTATCTTCGGAAAATGCAATGACAAGTTTAATATTGAACCTGTTTTTGTGTTCCTTTAGCGGAGAATAACTCAAAACCCATTCCGACAAATTGCGTGCATCTTTAAGCATTTTTCTTTTTTCACGTTTCCGATAACCATCCGGGATAATGACAATATCTACCTTTTCAGATGGCTTCCCTGAGTTCCGCAAATTGACAAACCTGTAGTTAATTTGATTAGAAGCAAGCGTATCAGGATTAAGATGAAAAGTGTTTAACAACACCCATAAGTTCATACTGTCCCTGCTATAGACTTCTATTTTAACAGGTTTCAAAGGGAAGGGTATGTTTACGCTAAGTTGATAAGTACTGATTTCCTCCCTCGCTTCAGGCACCAGCCGCCATTCCTGAAATATACTGCCAAAACCGCGTGAGTAAATCAACTGACCGGAAGTCAGATCAAAAACCTTGATAAAATAGTTCCCATAACCAAAATGATCAATCAGTTGCTGGTAAGAACCACCCCAGTAAGGTTCTTTCAAAAACCTGACAGTCTCCATTTTTTCATAGAAATAATTTCCTGTCTGAACAAAATCCAGCCTTAAGGTGCAAGTATCAAAATAATTGCTGAAAAATGGAGACTGGGCGTTTATTCTGTAAGATAACAGAAAAAATAAGGCAAAAATCAACTTATTATGCCACATGATCAGAACATTAATTCTGATGCAAGTTAGCAAAAGTTAAAAAATCAGGAAGTAGTTTTTTTTATCAGTAAGCTCCGGTCGTTTTTTTCATGTACTGAACACGCTCAAAAGCAGCCAGATGGTCTTTTTTCCTGTTCATTTTACCCTTAAACTCATGAATTGCATTGAAGCGATGGCGCATCATCCAGTCCATGACATCAGCATTAATCACCTGGATATAATCAATACCGTGTTTGTAAAGTGTCGAACAGACCTGGACAGCCGAAGCTCCTGCAAGGAGTTGTTTAATGACAGCTCTGGAATCGTGAACACCGGTAGAAGCAGCAATATCACATTTTACCAAATTTGAAAGGATGCCCACCCATCTTAAAGATTCAGCCATTTCTTCAGGTGCACTTAAAATGTTTTGAGGAACTATTTCAAGCCGCTCAATATCAATATCAGGGGCATAAAAACGGTTAAATAACACCAGGGCATCAACTTTTGCCTTGCACAACTGATCTGACAGGCGGATCAGGTTGGTAAAGCTATTCCCCAGCTTGATACTGACCGGAATGTTTACATTCTTTTTTACCTCAGTTAAAATGTTTACATAGAATTTCTCTATTTCACTGCTTTCTTTACCAGCATCATAAGGAAAAATGGCAATATTAAGTTCAATGGCAGATGCACCGGCATTTTCCAACTTTGAAGCAAATTTCGGCCATTCATTGGCTGAAACACAGTTTATGCTTGCAATAACAGGAATACCACAATCTTTGACTGATTCCACCAGCTTCAGATATTCTCCAACTCCATGATCTTTTGAAATATTCTGAACGTATTCCCTTGCTTCCGGATAAAAGTAATACATATCGTTTTCCTGAAGTTTAGCATTTATTTCATCCAGAATCTGCTCTTCAAACAAAGACTTCAGGACAACAGCTCCGGCCCCGGCCTTTACACAGTTAAGAATACTTTCTTTTGAGCTTGTCAGCTTTGAACTGCTGACAATAACCGGACTCTTTAATTCAAGTCCCATGTAATTAACTTTTAAATCCATAAGATTCTTTTTAATGATTATTGCAACAAACTGTTTCTGTTAATGATTCAAGTTTTTGTAAAATTATACCGGTTTCTTCCTCAGCTAAAATACCTTGCATGACTTTAAGAGCCGCATTAAGGTTTTTTCTTGCCCGGGCGGTCAGGCCTTCCCTGAAGTCCCATTTGTATCCTTTCAGATGAAGCAAATATATATGGGGTGTTTTTTTATAAATATCCTGACAAAGCTTCATCACAAAGGAAGGAGAAACCGCATGCATGGTAAACTCAATTTTTACATGGTCGGGATTAACCTTTGTCAATTGAAAAGAATCAATATCTTCCACTGAGGCATCTGCAAAAACGACAATTTCCTTTTCAGAAATACGGTCGGCATCTTCAATATTGAGCTGATAATTTGAATCAAAGTCAAGGAAAGAATAATTGTTTTTTTCAGCCCATTCCTGCATTTTTTCGCAGAATTCATTTCCCAGACCATCATCCTGACGACCCGGATTACCGTAACCGTAAATCAATATGCTGGATATTCCGGATTTCATGAACGGGTTTTCCTGTCGATAATCTGATTATCTTTATCAACTACTGTAACTTCAAGAGGCATCTTTCCCAATGCATGGGTAGCACAACTCAGGCAAGGATCATAAGCACGAATGACAACTTCAACAGCATTCATCATGGCTTCGGTAATTTCTCTTTTACCTGTCATCATGTTTCTGGCAACAAAATTAACCCCGTTGTTCATGGGCTGGTTATTATTGGTAGTGGAAACAATCAGGTTGGCCATTGTAATCTGGTCGTTGTCATCAATTCTGTAATGATGGAAAAGCGTTCCCCTTGGTGCTTCTATCAAACCGACACCTTCATGCTGTTTGGTTCCCTTTGTTACCAGATCAGTACCCTGTAAATCAGGATCAAGTAAGAGTTCTTTAATCATTTCAGCTGAATGGAGGGTTTCAATCAGTCGTGCCCAATGCATGTGCATGCAATGATTGGAAGGTTTTCCTTTGGTATATGCCTTGAATTCCTCAAACTCTTTCTGAGCCAGCGGTGTCGGTATAAAATCACAGGTATTCAATCTGGCCAAAGGACCTACCCTGTACCAACCGTTTTCTTTACCAAGCTTGACCAGATAAGGGAATTTCATATAACTCCACGACCTTGTTTCTTCCTGAATGTGTGTGTAATATTCCTGATAATCAACATCATTAAGGATTTTATTTCCCCAGCTGTCCACAGCTCTTAAAACACCATGATACAGGTCGAGTGCACCGTCTTTTCTGACAAGGCTCAGATGATTTGATGGAAAATAGGAGAAATTATCAATAAAATCAGCATTGGCTTTGTGATAGCCCTTGAAAAATTCAACGGCAGCCTGAGCCCATTCGATCATTTTATCAACATTCAGCGGGTCTTTTCCTTTCAGGAAAGAATCTCTTTCTTCAATGCTGAGGTTTTTGTTGATACCACCCGGGATTGCACCTGTTCCATGAATCTTTTTGCCGGCAGTAGCCAGAATAATTTCCTGTCCGAATTTTCTCATCATCACACCCTGAACAGCAAGGTCTTTGAATTCCATTGCTACACCAATAACATTTCTGACTGCAGGGTTTGCATCATATCCGAACAGAAGGTCGGGAGAAGCCAGATGGAAAAAGTGCAGGGAATGCGACTGGAACATTTGTCCGTAATGCATCAGACGTCTCATTTTTTCAGCAGTAGGAGTCAGTCCATCACCTGTCCCGGCACCTACAATAACATCCATGGCTTTTGCGGCTGCCAGATGATGGCTTACCGGACAAATGCCACATAAACGTTGAACCAAGACAGGAGCTTCCCAGTAAGGTTTTCCCTGAACAAAACGTTCAAAGCCACGAAATTCAACGATATGCAATCTTGATTGTACAACATTGAGGCTATCATCCAAATGAATGGTAACTTTACCATGTCCTTCGACACGGGTTACCGGTTCTATCGTAATTTTCTTTGTTGTTGCCATAATTCTTCTTTAATCGTTCTTTTAATCAAATTTAACCACTTCATAAGGAATATCTGCGGGTTTGCCGGTAATCAGAGCTACAAGAGTTGCCCAGATTAAATCGGCTCTCGGAGGACATCCCGGCAGAAAATAATCGATTTTTACCACTTCATGACAAGGATAAACCTTATCGAGAATCATCGGTAATTCATCGTCATTTGGCAATATTTTCTCCGTATTGGTCTGACAGGTCGGTCCGTTCAGATAGGCTTCTTCCAAACATTCTTTAACTGAAATGCCGTTCCGCATGGCCGGTAATCCACCCATGATGGCACATTCACCCAGTGAAATCAATATTTTGCAGTTTTTTCTGAAATCCTTTAAAACATGCACATTTTCACTGTTGCAGCATCCGCCTTCTATGATTCCTATATCACATTTCTTGGTGAATGTTTTAATATCATCAATAGGAGATTTATTAAATTCTACCAGCTCAATCAAATCCAGAATTCTTTCGTCAATATCCAGGATTGACATATGACATCCGAAGCAACCGGCTAAGGATGTAGTAGCTACAATAGGTTTACTCATGTCGTATCCTCCTTATTTAATATTTTTTTCAATATGGCTTCCTATCGGTTCATGATCGTATTTTCTTTTACCAATAGGGACAATAAATCCAACTTCCTTACAAAGAATGGAGCCTACAGGACAAATCTCCATGGCTTTTCTGGCCTGTTCATCCGTCATGACGGCATCCATTTCAGGATCCAAAATGACTTCGACTTTGTGTCCGCGTTTTCTGTAAGCAAAGAAACTCCTGCCCTGATCATCCTTAATATAACGGATACAGCGCTTGCACTGAATACAGCGGTTCTGGTCTTTGATGATTTTTTTATATCCAAGGATTTCTTTCACAGGAAACAGATAGGGAAAACGTGGAACCATCATGTCGAAACGGTAAGCCAGTGCCTGAAGATCGCAGTTGCCACTTTTTTCGCATGACGGGCAGAAATGGTTGCCTGAAACAAACATAGCTTCAACTATGGCACTTCTTAAATCCCTTATTTCGTCCGTATTGTTTTCAATTTCCATTCCGTCCGACACAGGTGTCGTACAAGCCGACATCAGACGACCGTTAACCTTAACGGAACATATTCTGCAGCAACCTCTCGGTTTTACTCCGGGAATATTACATAAAGTCGGAATGTAAATCCCGTTTTCAGCAGCAGCTTCAACAATGTATTTTCCACTTTCGGAAGTAATTTCTTTTCCGTCAATGGTAAATGTTACTTTATTGCTCATTTTAATCATTTTTCGGTTAAACCAAATTGTTAATGAAGATTAGGCACTCTTTTAACAAATTCACACGACTCCTGAACTGCGGAAGCCAAATCAAACCCGGTGTCAAAATCTTTATCTTTCTGAATCCTGAAATCATACACACGCCTGAAATTCCGGATACTCGACAAAATCGGGTTGGCAGCAGTTTGTCCGAGTCCACAACGGCTGGCTTTGAGAAATTTTCCCCAGTTGGCCAGGTTGTCAACATCAGCTAATACGCCATGTCCTTCAATGATTTTTTCAAGGGTCTTTTTCATAATATAGGTCATGTTGCGACAGGTGGAGCATGAGCCACACGACTCTTCAATGAAAAATTCGGTAAAGTTGAGCACCACATCTTTCAAAAGATCGCGCTCTTTACCAATTATTATTATTGAACCACCGGTGGCCAGATCGGCATAGCTGATAACTCTGTCGAACTCATCAGGACTGATGAGCGTACCGGAAGGTCCGCCTACCTGAACGGCCTGAACATTTTCAGCACCCGACATGGCAAGCATTTCTTCAATGGTAATTCCCCATTCAATTTCATAAATACCCGGATAACGGCAATCACCTGAAATACTTAGTAATTTTGTTCCTGCAGAGTCTTTTGTCCCAAGATTTCTAAACCAATCTGCACCTTTATGGATAATATTTACGATTGAACAAAGTGTTTCAACATTATTTACTACTGTAGGTTTGTTGAGATAACCGCTCTCAACCGGGAAAGGAGGTCTGTCGCGTGGTTCTCCTCTTTTTCCCTCGCATGATTCAATTAAAGCTGATTCTTCCCCGCAAACATAGGCGCCAGCACCAAACTGTATCCGTATATCAAAATCAAATCCTGCCTTTCCTCCAATGTTTTTACCTAAAACATTGCTGCTTCTCATGTTATAGAGAATATTTTCAAGATAGTCTTTAAGGTATCTGTATTCATACCTTAAATATAAAATACCTGTTTTTGCCCCTATGGCATATCCGGCAATTGCCATTCCTTCAAACAACATCTGAGGTTTCTCCGTCAGTAAGACACGATCTTTAAATGTACCGGGTTCACCTTCATCAGCATTGCAAATCACATATTTGTCAGCTTCCGGATTTTTACGGCAAAATTCCCATTTCATTCCTGTCGGGAAACCTGCTCCTCCCCGTCCTCTGATATTTGATTTTTTCACCATATCTATCACGTACAGAGGATCCATTTCCACTACCATTTTTATGGCACTTCCGCAAACCCAGTCGGCTGACAATAATGCTCCCTTTTTACGTATATTATTGTAAACCATAGATTTCACCAATTGATGAGCATTGTTCCCATCTCCATATCCTTCCACAACGAGTTCATCGAGGCTTTTGCCGGCACGGATGTCACGGATAATTTCCTTTGCACGGTAAGGTGTCAGTTTGGTAAATACTTTTCCATTAATGAGGGCAGCCGGTTCCTGATCGTTCATGCCTATACATGAAGTATTGAACAAGCCGATTAATCCATCTTCCGTCACTTCGCCAAAACGGATGCCTGCTTCTTTTTCAAAGGCTTTAGCCACCTCCTGACGACCCATCATCATGGCTACTGCACTGTCGTTCAGGTAAATCTGAAACTTTCCTCTTGGCTTTGTGGAATAAAAATGATAAAAGGTAATAACCTGATATACATCAGCCACCGAGATTTTCAATTCCTGTGCGATTAAGGATGCAGCTTCATCAGGAATATACCCCATTTCTGACTGAATATCGTGTAAAATATCCATCAGCCGGGTTGCATCATGTCTGTACTTTTGTACGATTGGATAAACAATTGCTCTCATAAAGCGTTATTTAAGTTTTCAGTATTTAATGTTTTTAAACCTGTTAATCATTTCACAGCAAACATATATACTTCAAAAAAACCTGTGCAAATAATTTTTCAAAATATTTTACACAATGATTAATATCAGCAAAATTATCATTTTTACCGTAACTTTAGGTTTGAACCGGTACTAAACACAAATTTTTCTTCTTTAAAAAAACATAAAATTGAAACTATGGCCAGAATTATCAACATTATTGTCATTTTCCTCACTTTTCTTTCTGTTCAATTATTTGGTCAGGTCAACTTAAAACCAAGCATAGGACTTGAAAATGAACCTGATGATAATGACAGTATTCCGTTCCCGGGAGTATATGTCGATTTCACCAAAACTTTTGAAAGTACCGGGTTAAAAGTCGGTGATACTATTCCGCATTTCAAACTATACACCAATCAATCAGAAGTATATGATATTGAAAATTTTCTGGGGCACGAAAAACCTTGTCTGCTGATTGAGGGAAGTTATACCTGCGATGTTTTCAGATCAAAACTCCCTTTGATTGATTCTCTTCACAACGAATATGGTTCAGTTGTCGATATTTTTATCGTTTATACTGCAGAAGCTCATCCCGATAGTCCCGATGTTTGTCCTTATATGGGCATGGTCTGGGTTCCTGATACCAATAAAGCCCTTGCTATCGGTTACCGGCAGCCGGTAACTTATGGCCAACGAAAAATGATTGTGTCAGATTTATTGAACGACCCCCGTTTTCCAATCAATGTACCTGTTTTAATTGACGGTCCCCAGAACAGATTCTGGAAAACCTTTAATACCGCACCAAATAGTGCATTTCTGATAAGGCCAGATGGAATCATCTATGCCCGTCATGGATGGTTTGATGGGTTTATAGGCCCCGATTACAACATCCGTCAGGACATTGACAACTTACTGAAATTCATTTCTATAGAGGATAAAACTCATAAAAAACCTGCTCCTCACATTATTTATCAGAATCATCAATTAAAAATTTCAGGATTAGCTGAAGAAGAGTCCTTCAACCTGAAAATTTTTGACATGGCCGGAAAAACAGTTTTTAATGGTTTATTTTCTGATTCTCCCATTGATTTACCGCAGTTGAATCAGGGTATTTACTGCTGTCAGGTAATTCAGAAAGGTCTGAACTGGAATTTTAAGATACTCATTGCTGATTAATCCAATAATTCCAAGCCACTCACTCTTATTTTGGGGATTGAGTATTGTCTTTATTATGAATCAACTCTCTGACAATTTGCTGAAGTTAACCCCAACAATACATATTCAATCGAAAAAACAGATTAATTTTGCAGAAAAATTTAATGGCCTCGTAGTTCAATTGGATAGAACATCAGATTCCGGTTCTGAGGGTTGGGGGTTCGAGTCCCTTCGAGGTCACACTTTTAACTTAAGTTTCCGGATAATTCATTTTCACCGGCTTTGATTTACCTCAATCAGTTTGTCCTGCATCAAAACTTAGCTTTAAGTTTGCAAGCAGAAAATATTTATCATTTAAGGCATTGGCATCAGATACTTCGAAAAAAGCACTTGTGATCCATGTGAAAGGATTGGTACAGGGAGTTGGATTCCGGCCATTTATTTTTTTATTGGCTAAGAACCATCAGCTGAAGGGTTGGGTAGAAAACCGTAATGACGGAGTTTTCATCCATGCTGAAGGATCAGAAGATAATCTTGCCTGTTTTGTAAAAGATATTAAGCTAAAAGCACCTGCCGCTTCTTCCGTTTACGAGGTAATAGTATCATCTGCTGAATGCAATGATTATATTGATTTTCAGATAGTTAAAAGCCAAAATATTTCTGAGGAAATTACTGAAATCAGCCCCGACATAGCTGTATGTGAAAACTGCCTGAAAGATCTGAAAACACAACAACATCGAATTAATTACCCATTTATCAATTGCACCCATTGCGGTCCGAGATTTACGATTATTAAGGATCTTCCTTACGACAGAGAAAAGACAAGCATGTCGGAGTTTCAGATGTGTGAAACCTGCCGGAAAGAGTACACGGATATTTACGACAGAAGATTCCATGCCCAACCCGTAGCCTGTAATCATTGCGGGCCAACCTACCAGTTTGTCTCATCCACAAAAATTCTGAATAATATCAGTGAAATTTTGACAGAATGTGCCCGATGTATCGACAATGGAGAAATTATCGTTATCAAAGGGATGGGGGGATATAATATTTGCTGTGATGCAAAAAATGAAATAGCCGTTACCAGACTCAGAAATCTGAAACATAGGGAAAATAAACCTTTCGCTGTGATGTTCAGAGACATGGAAGCCATCCGGGAGCATTGCCATGTCAATACTTTGGAAGAATCTATCCTGATGAACTGGAAAAGGCCGATAGTTTTGCTTGAAACACATAAACCTCTGGCTTCAGGAGTCAGCAATGGGCTTAACACCACCGGTTGTATGCTTCCATACCTGCCTTTCCATCACCTGCTTTTTGAAAAACTTGCGGCCAGCGCCATCGTATTAACCAGCGGAAATTTTTCAGATGAGCCCATTATTATTAATGATAAAGAAGCAATTGATAAATTCTCGGAAATTACAGCCGGAGTCGTTATTAACAACCGGGAAATTGTTAACCGCACGGATGATTCAGTAGTATTTGAAGCCGGCAATGAGATCAGAATAATCAGGCGTTCAAGGGGTTATGTTCCATCACCCATACGCCTGAATCAAAATGTTGAAGGTATTTTTGCTGCCGGAGCAGAGCTCACCAATTGCTTTTGTATCGGAAAAGATAATCAGGCGATTTTGAGCCAGCATATCGGAGACCTTCAGAATTATGAAACATTTGATTTTTATCAGGAGAGTATCGAACGTTTTAAAAAAATGTTCAGGTTTAAACCGGACATAATGGCCTGCGACCTGCATCCTGATTATTTATCTAGCAAATATGCGATGAAAAGCGGTCTGCCCTTTGTGGGGGTACAGCATCATCATGCACATATCGCTTCGGTCATGGCAGAGTATGGAATTTCTGAAAAAGTTATCGGAGTAGCCTTTGATGGTGTAGGACTGGGGACAGACGGCCACATCTGGGGAGGTGAATTTCTCGTTTGCGATCTGTCTGATTTTGAGCGTCATGCTCATTTTGAATATATTCCGGTTCCGGGTGGTGATAAGGCTGTCGAAGAGCCCTGGCGTATTGCTTTATCATATCTTTACAGATATTTCGGAAATGATTTGTTTGATCTGAAAATCCCGTTCATTCAGCGTGATGCTGTCCAAAAATATCAGCAGGTCATCGAAATGATCGAGAAGAATATTAATTGTCCGCTGTATTCAAGTGCCGGGAGATTGTTCGATGCGGTTTCATCTCTTCTCCTGATTTGTACCCATGCCGGATTTCATGCAGAAGCACCCATGCGACTCGAAGCTGCTATAAAAAGTAATGATAATCAATCATATACAATAAAACCCGAACGCATTATCTCATTCGCAGGTCTTTTCGAACAAATCATCAGTGACATACAAAATAAAATACCTGTTTCAGTTATTTCAACCCGTTTTCATCATGCAATGGTTGAAATGATTGTAAAAACAGCAGAAATGATTAAAAAAGAAACAAATATTAATAAGGTTGTCCTTTCAGGAGGAAGTTTTCAAAACAGGTATTTACTTAAAAGGACAGTCAAAAAATTGCAGGTTGAAAAGTTTGATGTATTTTCGCCTGCAAAAATTCCGGCTAATGACGGAGGCCTTGCACTTGGTCAATTAGCTGTAGCATCCGTAAAAAGATAAAATTATGTGTTTGAGTATTCCAGCAAAAGTAATTGAAATTGAAGGAAATATGGCCAAGGTTTCCATTGGGGGAACTGAATACAGAGCAAGCCTCGAACTGGTCGAAAATGTGGGTATCGGAGATTATGTTCTGGTGCATACTGGTTTTGCCATCCAGAAATTAGCAGAAGATGAAGCCATTGAAACCCTCAGACTATTTGAAGAATTTGAAGACCTCAATAAAAAGCTCGATGAGGAAGAGAAAGAATTCAGAAATCCTTCAAATCCGGGAACATGAAGTTTATCGATGAATACAGGGATAAAAAGCTGATTGACAGACTTGTAACTGAAATCAATACCATTTCGACAAAGCAGATCAGGTTGATGGAGGTATGTGGCGGGCATACCATGGCCATACAACGATTTGGGATCCCCTCGCTGCTGCCTCACAATGTCAGATTAATATCAGGGCCTGGTTGTCCGGTTTGTGTAACCAGCAGGAAATACATTGACCACCTGATTGCCTTATGCCGGATAGATGAAGTAATACTCACCACCTATGGCGATCTGATAAGGGTTCCGGGCAGCAGCTCTACCCTTGAACTGGAACGTTCGAGAGGAAAAGACGTCAGAATTGTATATTCTATATTGGATGCACTACAGCTTGCAAGGGAAAATCCTCAAAAAAAAGTAATATTTGCCGGAATCGGATTTGAAACAACCACTCCGCCCACAGCAGCAGGTGTTTTAACGGCTAAAAATGAAAATCTCAGAAACTTTTTCGTTTTAAGTGCCCATAAAGTGATGCCTCCGGCCATGGAAGCACTGATTGATGAAGGCATTCAGATTGATGGCTACATTGCTCCCGGGCATGTCAGTACCATCACAGGAAGCGGAATATATGAACCTTTAACCAGGAAATTTGGTGTCGGTTGCGTGATCAGCGGCTTTGAGCCTGCCGACCTGCTTGAATCTATTTTAATGCTGGTCAGACAAATTGAATATCAACAACCGGCAGTTGAAATTCAATACAAAAGAGCTGTCAGACCGGAAGGCAATCTGGTCGCAAAAGCTATGATTGAAAAAGTTTTTGAACCATGTGACGACTGGTGGAGAGGATTGGGAATTTTACCAGCCAGTGCTTTGAAACTTAAAGACGAGTATGCTGATTTTGATGCAGATAAAATATTCAATATTGAGATTGAACCGACAAGAGACGATAAAGGCTGTATTTGCGGTGAAGTTTTGAAAGGGATCAAATCTCCCAAAGAATGCAAGCTTTTTGGTAAATCCTGTACACCATCAGACCCTGCCGGAGCCTGTATGGTGTCGAGCGAAGGTGCCTGTCATGCTTATTACAGATACAACAGATTGTAAATCATGAAGAAAGATAAAATATTACTCGGACACGGCAGTGGAGGAAAATTAAGCCACGACCTGATTGAAGAAGTGTTTTTCAAACATTTTTCCAAAGAAAAAATTTCATTTCCGACTGATAGTTCAATACTGAATGTTGAGAATGGGAAATTAGCTTTTACCACCGATTCATTTGTTGTTGATCCTCTATTTTTCCCGGGCGGAAATATTGGCAAGCTTGCCATTTGCGGTACTGTGAATGATCTGGCTGTTGCAGGAGCTCGACCAATGTGGCTTTCGGCTGGATTTATCATTGAAGAAGGATTCATGCTTTCTGATCTTGAAATCATTGTAAAAACAATGGCTTCCGAGGCAGAAAAATCTGGTGTCAGCATCGTAACCGGTGATACCAAAGTGGTTGGCAAGGGTTTTTGTGATAAAATATTCATCAATACCTCAGGAATCGGGTTTCTCCCTGAAAAAAACGTCCACATCAGTAAAGGAGAAAAAATTGAAAAAGGAGACCTTATTCTGATAAACGGAAATATTGCCGAACATGGGATGGCGGTTTTAAAGGCAAGGGAAATAAGCAGATTTGAGGGGAATATTCTTTCTGATTGCACGGCCCTGAATAAAATGATATGGAAAATACTTGGGGAGTGTGAAATAAAATTTATGCGTGATGCCACGCGGGGCGGACTGGCCACTGTTATCAGTGAGCTTGTGCAGGACAGAAACTTTGGCATCGAACTTTGGGAAGAAGAAATACCCGTAACAGACGAAGTAAGGGGATTTTGTGAACTACTGGGCTACGACCCCATGTATGTAGCTAATGAAGGAAAAGTAGTGATGGTTGTTTCAGCAAAAGATGCAGAAAAAGCAGCCGGAATGATGAGAGAGACTGAAGAAGGGAAAAATGCTGCCATAATTGGCAAAATTAACGATCAACACAAGGGAATGGCAGTTTTAAAAACAGCTATTGGTGGCAGACGGGTTATCGATATGTTATCAGGAGAACAATTACCCAGAATCTGTTGAAAATTTTCTTTAATGGCTGCTCCCGTAGCCAAATTTATTATAAAAAACTTCGAGTGCAGCCGAAAGATCTACAAAATTGACATTGTGGTTTTTACAACCTTTTCTTGAACAGATATTTACTTTTCCACCCATTTCCAGTTTAAAGGAAACCATGGGTGCCTCACACAATTCGCATTTAATCTCAGTGTTGAGATTTTCATGACAAAAAGGGCAGAAAAAGTTAACAATTTCGCCTCCTTCAATTTCAATATCGGAAGTGTGGGCATAGCAATCATAAATGGAACATAAGCGGATAGTACCTTTTCCTTTTGCTGTTTCAATAGTCAGACGGATACTGGGTTTATCCATCAGTAAATTATAGGCGTCCATCAGAGATTTTCCGCATTCCGGGCAATTAACATCAAAAGTTATTGTTTGAGGCATGGTTTTAATTTTAAGCATTAATTGAATGAGTGCAAAAATATAAATTTCCGAATATCAGAGACTGATAATGTGAAATTTTACTGGTCCCCGTATTTATACTGATGATAAAAGGAATTCAATGCTGAAGACAAATCGACAAAACCTACCGAGTGGTTCTTGCAACCACTCCTTGAACAAATACAAACCATCCCTCCTATTGACAGCTTGAAATTAACCATCGGGGCTTCGCATTCGCTGCATTTTTCCTGAGAATTGAGTATTTCTTTGCAGTGCGGACAGGTGAACTCAACCAAATCCCCGTTTTTCAGTTTGACATCCGTCAGATAATCATAACACCCGTAAATCGAACACAGCCGGATCACACCACTCTTATCACCTGAACTGATATTTACCCTGATACTTGGCTTATTATGTATCATTCTGTAAGGGTCCATCAGAGATCTCTTACAATGGGGGCAGTTAACGTCAAACTGAAGCTCATTCATAATTTTCTAATTAAAACTGTTTATTTATGTTTTTTTTCTGTGGTAAAAATACTTCTGTTATTAAAATCTGCAAATGATTTTCATCAGTTTTTTTCTTAATCCTTAGCAGGAATTTCGGAATTATTTATTCGTCATGAACAGGTAGTATGTATTTTTGTCATAAAGATACAAACAGGTTATATGCACGAATTGTCCATTGCGCTCAACATCGCAGAAATTATTGATGAAGAAATGTCGAAAAACAAACATTTAATGCTGCTTGAAGTTGAAATTGAAGTCGGAAAACTATCAGGCGTTGTTCCTGAATTGCTGCTGTTTGCCTTAAAAGAAGGAATACCCGAACATCCCCTTCACCATGCTGAAATTAAAATAACAGAGCCTGAAGGAAAAGGAAAATGCCTTCATTGTCAAAAAATTTCATCCATTGAAAACTATTTCGACCAATGCCAGCACTGCCATCAATTCGGTTTTGAAATTATTGCCGGAAAAGAATTAAAAGTAAAATCTCTCCTGTTTTCATGATATAAATTCTTTTTTTATCACCTGAAATACGCATAAATTCCGCAAAAACACAACATTTTAAATTTACATTTAATGTCTGATAAAACTTTGAAGCTGACAAAGCTATTTTTATTTCTTGTCGCCCTGCATTCTTTTCTGGTAGGAATCCTATTAATATTTTTACCGGTAAATATTATTGAAATATTTGGTTTTCAGCCCTATACGCAGAACTTTTTCCGTGCACAGGGAGGGGTCTTTCACATTGTCATGTGTTTTGCCTATTTCATGGCCGGATTAAATCCCCTGAAGTATGTCAGTTTGATTCAGTTTTCCTTCACCGCCAAATTTACAGGATTTGTTTTTCTGATTCTCTATTATCTGATTGTTAATCAAATTACGTTGATTTTACTTTCAGGAGTAGCCGACCTTTTAATGGGAATAGTCATATTTTTGTTGTATCAAAAATTGAAGCAAGTAAATATCTGAGGTATGTTTAAACGAGACCAAAAACCAACTGTTATTATCACAGGTGCCAGCGGTTTTGTTGGAAAATACCTCGTTGATTTCCTGAAAGATGAATATCATATCATTGGCATTGCAAGAAGAAGCCGAACGGAATCAGGGATTACCTACCATCCCAACCTGGATTGGGTGCAATGGGATGTTGCCAACGACAAATTGTTTAATCAGGTTTTGGGATACATTATCGGTAAAGGGAGGGCTGATTACCTGATTCACCTGGCCGGTTATTACAATTTCGATTATTCCGACAATGATGAATATGAAAGAACTAATGTTCACGGAACAAAAAATATACTCGAGCTGGCACGCAAAATAAATGTCAGGCATTTTATTTTTGCCAGTTCACTGGCCGCATTGAAATTTGTCGGGAGCAATGGCTTACCTTTATCCGAAAAAGAAAAACTTATTGAAGACTTTGCCTATGCAAAAAGTAAAAAAGCGGGTGAAGAAATGTGCCTTGAATATTCACGCCACTTTAAATGTTCCGTAGTCAGATTTGCCGCTGTCTTCTCCGACTGGTGTGAATATGCACCGCTTTACAAGTTTCTGGAAACATGGCTTTCAAAACGATGGGAATCCAGAATCCTTGCAGGCAAGGGGCAGTCAGCTGTTTCATATATCCACATCAACGACCTGAGTAAACTTTTAAAATCGATTATTTCTCATTCCGCAAGACTAAAAGATTTTGAGGTTTTTCATGCCAGCCCAAATGGGTGCACCTCTCATCTTGATCTTTTCCTGATTTCGACACGGGATTATTTCGGCAGCTCCTTAAAACCGGTATTTTTACCAAAATTTCTGGCATATCCGGGAATTGTAGCGAAAAATATTCTCGGCAAACTTGGCCTGATGCCGGTCGCTTTTGAACGTCCATGGATGGTAAAATACATTGACGAAAAACTTAATATTGACTCAACCTACACCCAGATGACATTAAACTGGCAGCCTGCCCCCCGCCTGTCGGTTGAACGAAGATTGCTCTACCTCCTGATTAATATGAAAAGCCACCATCAGGAATGGATCATGAAAAACGAGGAACTTATCAGAAGGGTGACCATGAGGCCAAACCTGAAAATCTATGAATATCTCCTGCAGCTCCAGGATAATATTCTCGATAAACTTATCAAACGGGTCATGACCGATCAGGAAGCCACTATCTTCGAAAATTTCAGAAGAATGGACTGGAGGGAGTTTAACAGCCATATCAGTCAGCTTTACTTTCTGATTATGGCCAGCGTCAGAAGCAGCGACAGAAGTATCATGATCAAATACATTGAAGATCTTGCCCTTGCACATTTTGCTGCTGGTTTTACAAGCGAAGAAGTAACCTCACTGCTTTATCTGTTCAATAATATCATTATTGATGAACTTACTGCCATTAAAGAACTTTCCGGGTTCAGGCAGGAAATTTACGATAATATTGGCCTCTCCATACAACTGGCAATTGATGAGACCGAAAACATCTATGAAAATCTCGAAGAAAAACTCAGCCCTGAAAAACTGGCTTCACTGAAATCGTTAAAACAACGAGAAATCAGAAAAGCATTTATTGAAAAACTAAGCACTTTCTACCACGATACAGAAGAGAATCAGACTGAAAATCAATCTGAACCACCAACTATATTGTAAAGTATGTTTTTACAAATTTCATCCAATTGGTGCTGAACAGACAAGCTAGGTTCTTTGCTGAATTCCTTATCTTCAACAACTTCTATGGCAAAAACCTTCACATGTTCAGGTGTTTTTAAGCCTATCTGCCTCATAAAATCAAAAAGTGTAGTAAATTTAACATCATGATAATGAGATAAATGTAATGTTTCTCTGAAATTTCTAGGAGTGAAATTCCATATAAATCCGGGCTTTTCCTCAAGGGTGATAATACCATCGATAAAATATACTTCATCGTAGCCAGTTATTAAATCAATCAGTTCAAGGCCACCAAAGACTGAAGTTTTAAAATCAAACTGTTGAGTTAATTTCGGATAATCATTTTTAATTTTCTCAGCCACAATAACTCCAATCCCATCATCTGTCAGCCAGTCGTTGCCAAGGCCAATGATAAGTGATTGTTTTTGTTCAAACTGCATTATAATTCCTTATGTTGCAAAGTTATGAATTATTACTCAATTGCGAGGGAATTAATTCCCTCGCTATAATGTTTCATTCAATAATTTTTCATTTAGCTGAGGAATTAATTCCCTATGTAATAAAAATCCTCGCTAATAATGTTATTTTTTCAAACTCTTTAATAGCGTAGGATTTAAATCCCACGCTATCAGGATTCCCTTATTAAAAAATTTTCCTTTTAAACTCTTCATTAGCGGGGGATTTAAATCCCCCGCCATTAAAAATCTCCTAACAAGAAAGCTATCTTTTCAAACTCTTCTTTAGCGGGGGAATTAATTCCCCCGCTTTTAAAATCCCCCTTCAAGAAAGCTATCTTTTCACGCTCTGCAACAATTCCCCTTCCTTGTCCCTTATATTCACCACCAAAGGCATTTCCCCAGCCGGATAATGAGTGTATTGACAAAAACTCTGAAGGTCAATTCTAAATTAAGATTCATCGTCCTAAACGCAATTCTAAAATCATATTTTCAAACCTGCTTAAGCCTTTTTAATAATATTGGCAGATTAACAATTTCAACATTTTCTTTAATAAAATATGGTTCACTTACCAGTGACACCACATAATTCCTCTTTGTTCTAAGGTCTTCTATGGCATTGTAAAAGCCCTGACTTAGTTTAGGTCCTGTTGAAAATTTAATCTCAATTCCTATTTCAGCTTTATCACCTTTTACTAAAACCAAATCACATTCTGCTCCCTGATGAGTTCTGTAAAAATAAAAATCATAATCATCCTTTAAATGAGAAATAACCTGCTCGATGATGTAACCTTCCCATGAAGCACCGTTATAGTGATTTCCAGTCAATTCTTCGATGTTTTTAATTCGTAATAATGAGTGAAAAAGGCCACTATCTCTGATATAAATTTTCGGAGATTTAACAATTCGCTTTTTTATATTCAAATGAAACCCCATTAATTTTCTGATTAAAAAAGCACTTTCCAGAAAATCAAGATACTTATTAATGCTATTCTTATTTAAACCTGTTGATCTGCTAAGATTTTCACTATTTAAAACATTACCATGAAAACTGGCAAGTATTTGCAATAATGAGTAAATAACTGAAGGATTTTGATTAATACCTATCTGTGGTAAATCTCTTTCACAATAGGTTCTTAGAAAATTTGCCCGCCATTTATAACTTTCAGTTTCACTTTTTGCTAAAAAAGAATGCGGAAAACCTCCCTTTAGCCAATGATTGTTCAATTCAAATTCAGCTTCAATCTCAGCGAATTTAAAAGGAGTTAATTCATGATAACTGATTCGACCTGCCAATGACTCTGAACTTCCTTTAATCAATGAAGGTGATGCACTTCCTAAAAGGATAAATCTTGCTGGAATTCTATCCTGATCAACCAATGAGCGGATTATTGGAAACAAATCTGGTTTGTACTGGATTTCATCAATAATCACACATTTGTTGCGATGCTGATTTAAAAAAATTACCGGATTTTCCAGTTTTGAGTAATCATCAGGAAATTCAAGATCAAGATATAAACAAGTTTTTTCAAAATCATTGGAAATTATCTTTGCAAGCGTTGTTTTCCCGCACTGCCTTGGCCCTATGATGCCAACAACAGGATAGCTGTTTAATGATCGATATATTTCACTCAACTCATCCCGAACATATATTTTTTCCATGAAAATCGTCTATTTAGATAATTATTTTTCATGCAAAAATACAAAATCATAATAACAAAAAAGAATATTCATTTACTCATTGGAATGAAACCCGGATTATTTCTTTGGCAGAAGATTTTTTAAATAGCGGGGAATTTAAATCCCCCGCTATTTAAAATCTCTCATAAAAAATTTTCGCTTCAAACTCTGCAACAAATCTCCATCTTTATCTCTGATGTTCACCATCAAAGGCATATTTACAACAAGATAAAAATATTTTTAAAAATTTTGCTCATTATTTAAACCAATATTATTATCTTTCCTATGTACAAAAAAACCTCATTTTTTCTGTGTACTGCCATTTTAGACATATTTTTTTAAGGTTAATAAGTAGCTTTTGCTTTACCAACAGCTATGTGAATAAATTTTTCACATACATACATACATACATACATACATACACCAATTAGCCCGCTTTTCCTTCACTTCTCTCTTCATTTTAAAACATCATTTACTAATCCGATTTCCGGTTTTCAATCTTGTAGCCTTTGTAAAATTAAAATTCAGCAAGAAAAAAATAGTTTTTCAAATTTTAATTACGGTGGTGAATCAACTCCTTACCCTGTTCCCTGCAAATTTGCTTGGTGAAAGGGGTTGGGAGTTTTATTGAAGTTGAAAAAACGCTAAAATATTATGAAAAATTGCTCCGAAATGTTTTTTTGACTAATTTGTAAATCTTAAGATTATGAAAAGTTTTAAAATAATAATTGTTCTTCTTTTTGTGGTCACTGCCTGTAATAAAGAAGTTGAGATAGCAAAAGACAAAAATTGCAATCCTTCAATGAGAGTAACAACCCAAATCCCGGAAGGATTAACATTATTTACAATACCTGAAGGATTTGAAACACCTGAAAATTATACAGGCAGTTTTGAAATTACCTCACAAAACTTCTCATTTGAATACAATGGAGATAATTACACTGCAACTATCTACCTTGAAGAAGATACTAATGGAAACATCAACTCTATTGCATTTTCTGACGAAATTAAAGATTTATTTGGTCTTGATGAAGATGATATAATCGATGGAGGATTTTCTGAAGGTTTCGCAGCTGCCAAAAATGCAAATAATCTATTTGATTGGCTTGAATGGTTCTTTCTTGGGGAAAAAAAGGTTGGAGATTGTCAACCGGGTGAATATAAATGGGCATGGCGGGATCATTGGTTGGTAGGAAATTATGGCTATCATACAATTTGTTGTTCATGCCCTTGGGGTCCATAGTTTTTACTAATTTTGTTCTGATAATGGTTTTATTACCATTATCAGAACTTTAATAAATCAATTATGAAATTCAAACTATTACTAATTTTATTTCTGAGCAATTCCATTTGCTACTGTCAAAAATATGACACAATTAGAGGAAGAATAGTAAATGAGAAAGGTTCTGGAATCGCTTTTGCAAATATCGTTGCTGAAAAAAAATACTATGGAACTGCAGCTGATTCTAACGGTAATTATAAATTAATAATACGAAATCCAGAGTCTTTTTCTGACTTAATAATAATCAGTTCAATAGGCTATAATGATACTATTGTTCTTTGTGGCAAATTATTAATTGACAATAAAATAATTTTAAAAGAAAACCCAATTACCCTTCAGGAAATAGTTATAAATACATCAAAGAAAAGAAAGATTCAAACATTAGGGGCTAAAACATATAGCGTTATTGATGTTGGTTGTACTGGATTATATCCTGGAATTCAATGGGGTTTGTATATAAAAAATAAATTTAACAAACCTATCCAGATAAAAAAAGTAGAATTTTATATCACTAAAAACGGAAAACCAAACACACCTGTCAGGTTAAGAATCTATAATTTTGATACGAATACAAAGTTACCAGGAACTGATTTACTCACTAAATCGTTTATTAATAGCTCAAAAAATGGGGGTGAATGGTTAGTTTTCGATTTAGAAAAAGAA
>JAAYUY010000156.1 GCA_012517435.1 Sphingobacteriales bacterium
ACCACCCGTTCACCAGATGTTTGAAAGCAATGCCTATGTGATATGTTCGTTTGTCCCACGCCTCTATGATTATCATCCCTTATCGGTCCCGGCTCCTTATTTCCACACCAATGTTGATTCCGATGAAGTCTTGTATTATGTTGATGGTGATTTCATGAGCAGAAACAATATTCAGAAGGGGCAAATCACTCTTCATCCGATAGGTATTCCGCACGGTCCTCATCCGGGTGCTATCGAAAGAAGTATTGGTGCTGAAAAAACAGAAGAGCTGGCAGTGATGATTGACACTTTCAGGCCATTGAAAATTACACGCCAGGCAATTGAAATTGAAGATAAAAACTATTTTAAAAGTTGGTTAAGCAATTAAATTTATAATTATGACAGATCATATTGATTTTTTACCCATTGATGGTACTGATTATGTTGAATTTTATGTAGGAAATGCCAAACAGGCAGCCTATTATTATCAGGCAGCATTTGGATTTCAGCCGCTTGCATACCGCGGACTCGAAACAGGAGATAAAGAAAAATGCTCATATGTGTTGGTTCAGGGGAAAATCCGCTTCGTACTCACCACTGCATTGACCGATGATTCAGATATTGCCGGGCATGTCAAAAAGCATGGAGACGGAGTAAAAGTGATAGCATTGTGGGTTCCGGATGCAAGAAAATCATTTGAAGAAACCGTAAAAAGAGGTGCAAAACCTTATCTGGAGCCTGTAGTCGAAAAGGATGAGTCTGGAGAAGTTGTTCGTTCCGGCATTCATACTTATGGGGATACCGTCCATATTTTTATTGAAAGGAAGAATTATCATGGCGTTTTTCTCCCCGGTTTCCGTAAATGGGAATCAGCCCTTAAAACTGAACCTGTCGGGCTGAAGTATGTTGACCATATTGTTGGAAATACCGGCTGGGGTGAGATGAACAAATGGGCAGAATTTTATAAAAACGTAATGGGATTTCGACAGCTCATATCCTTTGACGATAAAGATATATCAACTGAATATACTGCCCTGATGAGCAAGGTAATGACCAATGGCAATGAAAGAATAAAATTTCCAATAAACGAACCTGCCAAAGGGAAGAAAAAGAGTCAGATTGAAGAGTTTATTGATTTTTACAAGGGTGCCGGTGCACAGCATATTGCCATGGCTACGGATGATATTGTTTTCACTGTCAGTGAATTACGCAGAAGAGGTGTTGAATTTTTGCACGTTCCTGATGAATATTATGAAAGTGTTTTCGACAGAGTCGGACATATTGACGAAGATATTGAAGTATTGAAAAAACTCAGGATTTTGATTGACCGCGATGAGGAAGGTTATCTGCTCCAGCTTTTTTCAAAACCGGTAGAAGACCGTCCGACTGTATTTTACGAGATTATACAAAGAAAAGGTGCCCGCTCTTTCGGAAAAGGTAATTTTAAAGCTTTGTTTGAAGCCATTGAATTGGAACAACAGAACAGAGGGACTTTATAAAAACACAACATGGAAAAAAAGATTAAATCATGGCTGGATTACTCCCCCGACAGCGATTTTTCAATTTATAATATCCCGTTCGGAATTATTGAGAATAAAAGCATTTCGCCACGTGTGGCATCCCGTATCGGGGATGTTGCAATTGACCTGAAAACACTTGCCGAATTGGGGTATCTCGTGGGTATCGGATTGGAAAAAACTGATTATGAATGTTTTGACAGAAACACGCTGAATGATTTTATCGGTCTGGGCAAAACCAAAACCAATGCTGTCAGAAACAGGATCATGAGTTTATTTTCAGAGGATAATGAATTGAAAGTCAATCAGAACCATCTGCAGAGAATGCTGATCCCTGTTTCGGAAGTTAATGTATTATGTCCGGTCAGGCCAACCGACTATACCGACTTTTATTCAAGTATCGAACATGCCACCAATGTCGGGAAAATGTTCAGGGACAAAGATAATCCCTTACTGCCCAACTGGCGTCATTTGCCGGTGGGATACCACGGACGTAGCTCTTCCATTGTCGGTTCAGGTGCTGAAATTTACCGCCCAAAAGGTCAGATTTTCGATAATACAATCAATAGTCCTGTCTTTTCACCTTCAAAAAAACTTGATTTTGAGCTTGAAATGGCATTTATAACGACAGGAACTACCTGCCTGGGTGATAGTGTGCCTGTTGACAAAGCGGAAGATTATATTTTCGGGTTTGTGATTTTTAATGACCTGAGTGCAAGGGATATTCAGCAGTGGGAATATGTGCCACTCGGACCATTTTTAGGTAAAAACTTCGGATCTGTTATTTCCAACTGGGTAGTTACCCTCGAAGCCCTCGAACCATTCAGAACAAGCGGTCCTGAACAAAATCCAAAGGTACTTCCCTATCTGCAGACTGACGGAAAAAAGAATTTTGATGTCCATCTGGAAGTTTGCCTGCAAGCTGAACAAACACAGGCTCACCTGATATGCAGATCCAATATGAAATATTTGTATTGGAATGTTTGTCAGCAACTTGCACATCAAACGGTGAATGGCTGCAACCTGAACAATGCCGGAATATATGCTTCGGGAACCATCAGCGGGCCGGACGAACACTCATTTGGTTCTATGCTCGAACTAAGCTGGAATGCGACAAAAGCGGTGAAAACTCCTGAATTTGAACGATTTTTTATTGAAGACAACGACACCATTATCATGAAAGCCTATGCCATTCAGGATGAAATCAGGGTTGGGTTCGGTGAGTGTGTTGTGAAAATTTTACCTGCAAAATCATGATTATCAATCCCTCAGAAATAAGCCTGATCAGGTTGCAGGAAATTCTTGCTGCTTCGGTGGCTCCGAGGCCGATTGCTCTGGTCAGTACCATCGATCCGGAAGGGCATTCCAACCTCTCCCCTTTTAGTTTTTTTAACTCATTCAGTATCAATCCTCCGGTACTTATCTTTAGTCCATCGAGGCGGGTCAGGGACAACACTGTCAAACATACCTACGAAAATCTCAAGGAAGTTCCTGAAGCCGTTATCAATGTGGTAACATATTCCATAGTCGAACAGGTTAATTTATCGAGTACGGAGTATCCGAAAGAGGTGAATGAATTTGTCAAATCGGGTCTGACACCTATTCCGTCAGAAACCGTCAGGCCTTTCGGAGTGAAGGAATCACCGGTTAGGTTTGAATGTAAAGTCTTGGAGATCATTGAGCTGGGAAAGGAAGGCGGGGCCGGTAATCTGGTGGTTTGCCGCATTGAGCGAATTCATTTGGAAAATACTGTTTTAAACGAAAAAGGAAATATTGATCCTCATCAAATAGACCTTGTTGGCAGGCTCGGAGAAAACTATTATTGCCGCGCATCGGGTAACGCAGTTTTTGAAGTGAAAAAGCCTTTACTTACCAAAGGGATCGGAATTGATTTGTTGCCTGACTTTATCCGTCAAAGCCGGATATTGAGTGGAAACCACCTGGGGCGCATGGGTAATATGGAAAGATTACCTGATCTCATTGAAATTGATGAATTTAGGAAAAGCAATGAATTTATGAAATGGGCTGCAGAGTGCAGAGGCGATACAGAAAAGATTCATGAAAAAGCAGCGCGGTTAATACAAATAAATGAGGTATGGAAAGCCATGCTTTGGCTTATGGGTAATGGGAAATGATGCCAGAATGTAATAGGCGTGAAATACGGAGTTTTTTTCACCACGGAGGCACAGAGGCACAGAGTTTTTTTTTACCACAGAGTTCACAGAGAGCAC
>JAAYUY010000157.1 GCA_012517435.1 Sphingobacteriales bacterium
ATACATTATTACTTTGTTAAGGTTTCAAACCAGCAAGGATGTGAAAACTCAGACACTATCAAAATCAGGATATATGATCCGGGTTCTGTTGCTGACTTGATCAACGGGAAGATCTTGATTTATCCCAATCCGGCCTCAGACATGCTGTATATTTATAACCTGTCACCATCATTAATAATAAATACCATTGAATGTTATGAGCTTTCAGGGAAAAAGGTATTATCAAAAAAACAGATAAAGAATCAAACACCTGAATCCATAAATATTGAATCTCTCAGTAAAGGAGAATATATCCTGTTGATCAGATTATCAGATGGGAAAATGCTGACAATCAGGTTCAACAAACTGTAAGCATTGGCAAAATGAGGATTTTCTTTTGAAGGAAAAATTATGTGAATAATAGAAATAAAGACTTTCAATTTCCTGAAAGTCAGATAAACTGTTTCAACAGTTAATCATTTGTCATTCTTTTCATGCCCTGAATTAATCCTGTACCATATGGTTTATTCAAGAAGAACACTAAAATATCCTCAATCCAATATCCCTTATTTTTTTGCAGCAAAATAAATATCTGCCTCAATCATTACATTATTTTTGAAATAATGATGGACAAAATAAAGATTTCCATCAAGGTCGAGCGTAGGTTCACCTGCAAATTGCGAAACAATCAATACAGGGTCCGACCAGCCTGAACTGTCTTTTAATGAGCGATAAATAGCCGGGGTGCCCAGATAGGTGCGGGTAAACCATAATTCTTTACCATCCTGACTGACATAAGGATAACCATCCATTTCAGCAGAATTCAGTTTCTCAAGATTGACAGGATCCGACCAAGCTGATCCATTCCTTGTTGTCACCCACAGATCATAATTCCCTTTTCCTCCGTTTCTGGAAGAATGAAAATAAAGGTCATCCCCATGAATATGAACTTCACCTATCTGAATTTCCTTCATCAGCCTGTCGCCACAATATTTCCAGTTTTTCCACCTGTCTCCCGAATATTCGGCAGTGAACATATTCACACCCTGATATCCTTCCCTTGCTGAAGCAAACCACATCTCATTTCCCTGAACACAAACCGCTCCGTCAAGCGCCAGTTTACCAGGGTCCTGCAGCCACAACCTGACGGGTTTTCCCCAGATGCCGGCTTTTTTATTTGATACCCATACGCCCGTTACACTATCAAGCAGTTGTTTATCAGGGGTAATTCTGACATCGGGTGTAAAGAAAAAATAAAGAGTATTCCCATCCGGAGTAATAAAAGGAGAATCCTCAGCCCCTGCGGTATTAATCGGATAAGGTAGCGGAACAGGTTTAATAAAATCGTTTACATGAAGAATGGGTGGATGATTATCATTATTTGTATCTCCCTTTACTATATCCTTTGGTATCTTTCCTTCCCTGTCCACATCCGGGTAAACAGGATCGGGATTATCCGGATTACAGCACAATAATAATAAAGCTATTGTTGTTGTAATGATGAAGAAAACCCCATTAAAAATGAGTTTGATTTTTGTTTCCATCTGATTCAGTTTAATTTCAAAGATAATCTTTCTCTTTCTATCATCAGGAAAAAATTTAAAGTTTATGCACTTTTCAGTAACACTAAAAAAACACTGATTTCAGCCAAAAAACAAACATTATCCGACAACAAACGAAAGTAAATGAATGTTAACCGAATACAAGTAATTAAAAACCGAATCGACTGATAACCATGCATTTACCTTTGTGCCGAATTTCAGATTCACTTAAAAATTTTGGTAACGTTTTAAAATTAAAGTCATGAACAATTTAAGAAATCGCGTACAGTTAATCGGAAGAGTAGGAACAGAACCCGAAATCAGAACAGTTGCAAAAGGAAAAACATTTGCACGCCTGAACCTTGCCACCAATGAAACCTACATTAATAATAATGGTGAGCGCGTAACGGAAACACAATGGCACAACCTGGTAGCATGGGACAAAAATGCCATTTTGATTCAGAAATACCTCAGGAAAGGACAGGAAGTTGCTATTGAAGGTAAACTGACCAGCCGTAACTATCAGGACAAGGAAGGGGTTAAAAGATACATTACCGAAGTCATTGTCCACGAATTGCTCCTGCTTGGCGGAAAAAAGGAATAATGTTTCTTGCCTGCATCTGATAAAAAGCCTTCCTTAGGGGAGGCTTTTTTGTTTCTTAAAAACTAATGAATTTCATTATTCAGGAAAGTGTATTTTTGCAGTCCATTAGATTCTCAAAAAGAATAATAAATAATGAACGAAAAACGATTCAATCTGATTAACAACATTCTCGGCTGGATAATTTTTATTATTGCCGCTATTGTTTACCTGTTGACCATGGAGCCAACTGTGCCGCTTTGGGATTGCGGTGAATTTATTGCCGGTTCATACAAGCTTGAAGTGGTTCATCCTCCCGGAGCTCCGTTTTTCCTCATGTTTAACCATCTTTTTACCCTGTTTGCCCCCAACGTGCAGGCCATCCCGAAAATCATCAACGGCTTGTCAGGTATTGAAAGTGCATTAACTGTCATGCTGCTTTTCTGGACAAGCACGCTTCTTTCCAGAAAATTTTTCATTAAAGACATCAACAACATCCAGACAGGTGAAATGATAGGTGTTTTCGGAGCAGGTATTGTTGGTGCCCTCGCTTTCACATTTTCCGATACTTTCTGGTTTTCAGCCGTTGAAGCTGAGGTTTATGCCATGTCATCCACATTTACAGCACTGGTTTTCTGGCTGTTATTAAAATGGGAAAGACATGCTGATGAACCCGGTAATTTACGCTACCTGATCCTTATTTTTTATCTGATGGGGCTCTCCATTGGCGTTCACCTGCTGAGCTTACTGGCTCTTCCTGTTGTGGCTTTTGTGGTCTATTTCCGCAAATACAAGCATGTCAATGCCAAAGGCGTATTAGTCGCCTTTCTGATTGGTATGCTGATCCTTCAGGTAATCAACACAGGTATTATCAAATGGGTACCAGCCATTGCCAGCAAATTTGAGGTTCTTTTTGTCAATAGTTTTGGCCTGCCTTACTGGTCGGGAGCAGTATTTTTTGTTATTTTATTTATGGCAGCATTGGCTTACGGGGTTTATTATTCCCATAAGGTAAAAAATGTTTTCCTTAACCTTGTTTTTATGGCATCGCTGGTTGTCATGATGGGATTTTCCTCCTATACCATGGTAGCTATCCGTTCCCTGGCCAATCCACCTATCGACTACAGTAACCCTGATAATATTTTCAACATGCTCTCGTACATCAACCGTGAACAATATGGCGAAAGGCCATTGTTTTACGGGCCTGATTTCTCGGCTGAATTTCAGTCAACCAAAGATGGCAGAATGATGTACATCAAAAAAGACGGCAGGTATCAGGCTATCGGGCATAAGAAGAAACCGGTTTACGATAAAACGCATTATACCATTTTCCCGCGTATGGGCGATACCCGCTCCGACCGTATTGAAGGATACAAAGCATGGTCGGGCATGCGGAAAGGACAGAAAAAACCAACTTTTGCCGACAACATGCGTTTCTTCTTCCGCTACCAGCTTGGATTTATGTACTGGCGTTATTTTGCATGGAATTTTATCGGCAGGCAGAATGATGATCAGGGGAATGGTAAATTTATTGTCCCCGAAGGATTTATGAGTGGAAACTGGATCAGCGGTATTAAGTTTATTGATGAAATGCTGGTAGGCAATCAGGAAAAAGTTCCCTATCAGCAAAGGGTCAACCGGGGATACAACCGGTTGTACTTCCTTCCTTTTATTCTCGGACTTCTCGGGCTTTATTTCCATTATAAATCCAATAAGCGGGACGCCATCAGCACTTTTGCCCTGTTTTTCATCACGGGTATCCTGCTGGTGGTCTATCAGAACTCACCGCCTTTTGAGCCACGTGAGCGAGATTACACCCTGGTGGGGTCGTTTTATGTTTTCGCCATTTGGGTAGGATTCGGCATTTTAATGATAATCAATTATTTAAAACAGAGAATGTCATTTGTGCCGGCTGCCTCCATTGCACTGGGTGCTGGACTTTTAGCTGCTCCTGTTTTAATGGCTTCACAGGAGTGGGACGACCACGACCGCTCCCACCGTTACACTTCTCTCGATTATGGGCTGAATTACCTGAATTCCTGTGCTCAGGATGCCATTCTCTTTACCAATGGCGACAACGATACCTATCCGCTCTGGTATGCCCAGGAAGTGGAAGGCTTACGCGATGATGTAAGGGTTCTCAACCTTCAGTTGCTGATGACCGACTGGTATGTCGATCAGTTGAAGCTGAAAAAGAATAATTCTTCTCCGATTAATTTCTTTTTCAATTCTGAACAACTTACTGAAGGAACCAGGGATTTTGTTCCTTACTATCCCAATCCTAACCTGGTCGATACCAATTCTTTTTACGATACAAAAGAAATGCTGAGGTTTATTGCTACCGAAAACAAACAATATATGCTTTCATACGGAGATCAGTTTCTTAACTACTATCCTACTCCGCTCCTCGTACTTCCTGTCGATTCGGCTGAGGTTGTCAAATATAATGTAGTGAGGGAAGAATATTATCCCCGTATTGAGAAAGAAGTCAGATACAGTATCGGAAAGCGAAACCTGATGAAAAACAATCTTCTTCAGCTCGATATTCTGGCCAATAACCTGTGGAAACGCCCGATTTATTTCGGAATCACATCAGGATCAGAGACTTATCTTGGTCTTACCAACTATTTTCAGCAGGAAGGTATGGCTTACAGAATTGTTCCTGTCAGGAAAAATGAGATGGAGAACCTGAACACAGGAGAAACCGGCAGGGTTGACCCGGTCATCATGTATGAAAACATGATGAACCGTTTTAAATGGGGAAATATTAATGACCCGCGGGTTTACATCTGTAGTGTTACACGCAGGCATGCCATGAATTACAGAAATGTTTTTGCCACACTTGGCAGGGCTTTAATTCTTCATAATGAAAAAGAAAAAGCCATCAAAGCCATTGATAAATGCATTGAAGTGTTGCCGGAAGAAAAAGTGCCACACGACCTGAATTCGCTGGCACTTGTTGAGGTTTACTTTATGGCTGGTGCCAATGAAAAAGGGCTTAAACTGGCCGAACACCTGCTCGACCTGAATGTTGAAATGCTTGAATATTTCAAGTCTCTTGATAAAAAATTCTTCAAAATGACTGAAGAAGAAACGAGAAGAAGGTTTTATGCCTTGCAGGTTTTGCAGGATATGGGCAAAAGATACAACCAGGAAAGTCTTAACAAGCGTGCTACCGATGAATTGAGCCGTTTGCAGAAATTGTTCGGGATGATGTAAGACAAGGCATGGCTATTCAGACTGCTGAAAGAATATCACCTTATGAAGCTTCGGACAAAGTCATTTTTGTCCGAAGCTTTTTTGCTTATCTTGAAGCAGCAAAAATTATCCGCGGATCTGTACTTGAAATCGGAAGCGGGATGGGCTATGGCCTTCCCGAACTGGTTCCAAAATCAACGGAATACATCACAGTGGACAAGTATCAGTCGAAGCTGGTTGAACAATATGTTGCAGAAGGGAAGCTCAGGTTTATTCAGACCACCGTTCCTCCCCTTTCAGATATCGGAGATGAATCAGTCGATTTTGTGGTTTGTTTTCAGTTGATTGAACACATCAGAAAAGACAGGATACTACTTCACGAAATCAAAAGGGTTTTGAAAAAAGGAGGCAAAGCCATCATCACTACACCCAACAGGAAAATGTCGCTGACCCGGAACCCATGGCATATCAGGGAATATACAGTCTCTGAATTTCAGAAAATGTTATCAGGAATCTTTTCCAGCCATACGATCTACGGTGTTTATGGAAATGATAAGGTGACAGCTTACTACGAACAAAACAAAAAATCAGTTCAGCGTATCACCCGCTTCGATATTTTCAGGCTGCAATACATCTTACCCCGCTTTTTACTGAAAATCCCCTATGACATCCTCAACCGGATGAACAGGAAGAAGCTTTTAAACAACAATACCGGCTTAATTTCAGAAATTTCTGTCAGTGATTATTCGCTGAAACCCGCAGATGACTATTGCTACGATATTTTTGCCATCGCTGAAAAATAACAGTTTTTAAAGGGTATCGTTCAATAAATTCATTTCTTTCAGCATCAGCATTTTAGGAGAATACAAAGCCTGTCTGAAGGCTTCGAGGTATCTTTTTTCATGGGCATCGGTACCAATAAAATCTACCAGTTTTTCATCCACCAGTTTTTCCGCTATCTCCTTAACTCTCTGGCTGTAAAAGCCTGACAATGAAATCAGGTTGATCTGAAAATAAACGCCCATATCTTTCAGTTCGTAATATCTGTTGAAATTGTTCCACATATAGGTATATCGTTCAGGATGGGCGAGCACAGGTTTATATCCCGCCAGGCCAAGTTCGAAAATAGCTGTACGGATATACTCATTGAAATTGATGGTGTTGGTTTCAATCAAAACATATTTATCGCCAAACCAGAGCAAATCGTTTTTTTGAATTAAAGATAAAAAATGGTCATCAATGTAATATTCTGAAGCCACTTCAATATCTATGGTTATTTTCTGTGCTTCGAGCTCCTGACGAAGTGCCTTTAATCCCTGCCGTATGATTTCACTGTCGTTTTTGAAATAATCGCCCATGATATGAGGCGTAGTAATGATTTTTCTAAACCCGATACCTATCATTTCCTTTATTAAATCGACCGACTCGGCCATCGACTGACTGCCATCATCAATGCCCGGAATTAAATGCGAATGAATATCGGTTGCGACCGGAAGCTTCTCAGCTTGCTTAAGTTTTCTTTCCTTACCTAAAATGTTTGAAAAAAAGGCCATGTTTTGGTTTAATACTTTAAAAATCCCGTAATAGTTTAATTCTAAACGCTGTTAACAATATTTATGAATTGCAAAGGTAGGTTCAAATATCATTTCTTTCATGGATTACTCTTTTAAAAAACCCGAAGAGGCCGAAAATATTTTTTGATTTTATTTGGCAGAAACAATTTTGTCATTTTACCTTTGCACCACTTTTGACCGATGGTGTAATTGGCAACACATCAGATTTTGGTTCTGAGTTTCCAGGTTCGAGTCCTGGTCGGTCAGCCAGCGTTCTTAAACCTATTGACCGATGGTGTAATTGGCAACACGTCTGACTCTGGATCAGAAGAGTCCAGGTTCGATCCCTGGTCGGTCAGCAAAAGCCCTTGATTCTCAAGGGCTTTTTTATTTATTGAGTAACAGAAATGCTTTACGGCTAACTCTCTCTGAGCCCTCTGTACAGCTGCCAATTGTTATTGTTACCGCAAATAAACGCAGATTAGACCGCTGATCTTCGCGAAAATTAGCGTTTCATTAGCGAGAATTAGCGGTTTATTTCTTTTTAGGAAAATATAAATTATTGATATTAAACACAATGAGCTATCTGAACAGTAACTTTTAAAAAATTTGACTGTTCATGAAATCCGTTTTCTTCGACAGGAAATGATTTGATGGATGAGTGATGCTTTTCTATTTGAAAATGTAATACCACCCCAAACCGATACGTGAGGCAAAGGTAATATCGTCAATAATGGAAGCAGCACTAACGATTAACGAAACATCTTTTTTAATCAGCAAAGATTCCGTTATTTCGAGATAGAGATCAGAACGGTTCAAAAAAGTGTTTCGGTGCTTGGCCACATATCCGAAAGGAATCAACAGGCTGCCCCCGAAATCAACTGAGGGATAAAAAATGGTTTTTTTCCTGAAAAGTTTATCGTTGTAATACAAAGAAGAATTACTCAAGTGGAAGGTCAGACCTGCATCAAAGCAAAGGCGGGTATTTTCCCATGTCAGAAAACTCATGTATTTGTTTCTGCCAAGCATCAGCCACTTCATCCCGATATTGGGCGATATACGTTCAAATTTTGATACCCTGCCATATTTATCAATGGCATTCTGACCATAGGAAATGCTTGCCCCACCGGACAAATAAAATCTCAGATTGTTGTAAACACCATAATTAATTTTCAGGCTGCCGGCAGAAATCTCCACCTGAGAAAATATCATTTCGTAAGCGGGTGTTACACTCAACAAATGTGTATTTCCCGATTGACTGAACACAAAATTGTGTTGGCATAAAAACAACCAAAATGCAAAAAGAAGTGATATTTTACTTTTAATCAAATACAATGATGATAATTTAATGGATATCAGACCGGATGATAATTTTTCCGCAAAAATAAAGGATTAACTGAAAATTTAAGTTAAGAATTACACACTTTGTCAACAACAGAAATAAAAACGGCAGTAAACTCTTATGTTTACTGCCGTTTCTGAAATTTGGTCTTTAATTCTTTTTGTGTTTTGCATAGGTAAATGTCAGACTTCCAAAGACCAGCATGAAAGTTGAAATAAGTATTGCTACGGCCATAATTCCTCCTTAATAAAAATGATTCTAAACAAGCAGGCTAATTGGCTAAATGCATGCCAGAAAAACAAGGTTTAAACAGATTAAACCTATTTGTCAATAACCCTGGGCAAGAACATCGGCAATATGAAGAAATTTGACCGGTTGTTTTTGCTTTCTGGCATATCCATCGAGGTGCATCAGACAACTGACATCGGTGCCTACAACATATTCCGCTTCCGTACTGACAGCATTCAGAACCTTTTGCTCTGCCATGGCGCTTGAAATAGGCTCCATTTTAATGGAAAAAGTTCCCCCAAATCCGCAGCAGGTTTCACTTTCATTCATTTCAACCAGTTCAAGACCCCTGACATGCCGGAGAAGCATACGGGGTTCTTCTTTTAAACCAAGTTCACGCAAGGCAGTACAGGAATCATGGTAAGTGATTTTCGCATGAAACTCTGCACCTATGTCGGTTACTTTTAAAATTTTCACCAGAAACTCCGTCAGTTCAAATGTTTTACTTTGAATAGCCTTGAAATGAGTACGCTGCGAACTGTTATCAAACAATTCTTCATAACTGTTTCGAATCATCCCTACACAGGAACCGGAAGGAACGACAATGTATCTTTTAGCGGAAAAATCGCGTAAAAATTTACGTGCCACCTTAATTGCCTCATCTTTGTACCCTGCATTGAAAGCCGGCTGTCCGCAGCAAGTCTGATTGGTATTGTAAAAAACCTTGCAACCGCACCTCTCAAGTACTTTTATGGTATTCCATGCTGTTTCAGGGAATAACTGATCGATATAACAGGGAATAAAAACATCAACTTCTGTCATAAGAGTAATAAATTGAAAGTGCAAAGGTAACTGAGAAAAGCTGAAGAATGTTGAGGAAAAAAATGTAACTGCCTTCCATTTTTACCCTTACTATTCAACAGATAAATGTTCAGCAATAAAACAGAAACAATCTGAGATAATGTTCTCCGGCATTGAAAAACTGTAAAATTTTTTTCTGACAAAGATGAAAAAACAGATTCATTGTCCAAACTTCTTCCATTTTTCTAAAACAGCCTGAAAATCAGCAGGTAATTCAGAATCAAAACGTATCATTTGTCCACTTTCAGGATGCCGGAATCCGAGGGTAGCAGCATGTAAAGCCTGGCGGGGCATAAGCCTGAAGCAATTGGCAACAAACTGCTGGTATTTTGAAAAGGATGGGCCTGAAACAATTTCACTTCCACCGTACATTTCATCATTAAACAAGGGGTGTCCGATGCTTTTAAGATGAGCGCGTATCTGATGCGTACGCCCTGTTTCCAGCCTGCATTCCAGCAAGGTGACATACGCAAAACGTTCGAGGACACGGTAATGTGTAATGGCAGATTTACCTTTTTCAGGCTCATGGGTGGTTATTACCCGTCTTCTGTCTTTCGGATCACGGATAAGAGAAGCAGCGATAGTTCCTTCCTCTTTTTCAACAATTCCCCATACAAGTGCAATATATTTTCTTTCAATAGAATGCTCATAAAACTGTCGTGCAAGATAAGTCATGGCAAATTCAGTTTTTGCTACGACCAGCAGCCCTGAAGTGTCTTTGTCGATACGATGAACCAGACCAGGCCTGTAATCCTGCGTATTTCCGGAAGGCAGATGCTGCAAATGATAAAGCAGAGCATTGACAAGCGTTCCGGTATAATTGGCATAGGCAGGATGGACAACCATTCCGGCCTGCTTATTTACAACAATCAGATAATCATCTTCATAAACAATATCAACAGGAATATTCTCAGGGATAAGGTCAATTTCAACGGGCGGCTCATGCCAGATAATGCTGATCTGATCGAGCGGTTTGACCTTGTAATTGCTTTTAACTGCTTTACCATTGACCAATACACATCCGCAACGGGCTGCCTCCTGTATTTTGGTACGACTGGAATTGGCAATCCTGTTTTGCAAAAATTTATCAATGCGCAACAAGTCCTGACCTTTGTCAACAGTAAATTGATAATGTTCATAAAAATCTTCTTTCAGCGTTTCTGCTTCATTATTCATGATTTTTTTTTATGCAAAAAAATGTATTTTTTTTTTGCCTGATTCAAATTAAATGTTTTATATTTGCCACTCAGATTTCTTAACCCTTTTTAATGAAAATTAAATTAAAGCTAAAAGTATGAGAAGAAGTTTTACAATTCTGTTCGTTTTTCTTGCATTAGCAGTAAATAGCCTGAAGGCCCAACAATACTGTACGGCAGGAGCATATACTTGCGATGAATACATCTCGAAAGTAGAGCTGAATACCATTAGCAACTCTACCGGCTGTGGTCTCACCTCACAACAATATTCAGACTACACGAATATCTCCACCACCTTGCAGACAGGCACCAACTACACCTGTACGGTTACCAACGGATATTATTATTCAGGTGACTACATGGATATCTGGGTAGATTGGAATAACGATAAAGATTTTGACGATGCCGGAGAATACATTGGAAGTGACGCTGCCAATCCGGCAAAAATCACCGTCAAAGTACCTGCCAGTCCTCCTACCTATGGCAATGTCAGGATGAGGATACGTTGCAGATATTATGGATCGGCCAATGCGTGCGGCATACAAACCTATGGGGAAGTCGAAGATTATACCATTACTATCCCTTCACCCAAGCCAATGCTTTTCGATAAGCTGACCGCCTCACATCCCGATACCAACACCTGCTTTATCAGTCAGACAGTAGTACCCATTCTCAAAGCCACCGCTACAACCTATAATGGTTCTTATTATCCACTGTCAGTCGATACCATATGGTTTTCAACCAATGGGACAACAGATCCGGCAGATATTTTAAATGTAAAACTCTTCAGAAATTTCGGTACCCCACTTAAACTTTCCGATACCCTTGGTTCACCCATACTTGCACCCAACGGAACATTTTATTTCGTTATGCCACAAGGATCGAAACTTTTGTATGGAGACAACAATTTATGGCTCGGCTATGACATTCATTACAAGGCAAAAGCCGGCAATTATATTGACTGCCAGCTACTTGCCGCAAGAATAAACGACACCATACGTTATGCAGGCACAGCAGGAAACCCGGTCGGAAGAAAAATGATAGTACATCCGAAAGATTATACAGGATATTGCGATTTAACCCGTAGTTCCGGACTTAATTACCTCATCGGACTTGTCAGGGTATTATTTGAAGGTATCGATTATCAATCAGGTGTATATCTCGGAACCGGTAGCTGTGTGGATTTCTATACAGGATATATACCGACCGTTTACAAACAACAGACCTATCAGATAACCATGCAACATGCACCTTTCAACCAGAGAATGGCAAAACTCTATATTGACTGGGACAACAACGGTGTATGGGACAACAGCGAACTGCTTGCTACCTATAATAGTGTATTACCAGCCACTGTAATTACCGATAATATCACCATGCCCTGCACAGCAGTAACGGGGTTCCACAGAATCAGAATTGTCATTGATGGAAACGGGTATTCCACTACCACCTGCGGCACCAATTCGCTTGGAGAAGCAGAGGATTATCTTTTCTATCTTGCTCCTGAAGACACACCAAAAGTCAGCTTCACCCTCTTTGATCCGCTTAACTATGTCGGAGGACGTACAGCATTTGTTCCGAAGTCAAATATCGGAGGTATCATTAAATATGTATGGGATTTCGACAACAATGGTGTATGGGACGATACCACCAGTGGAGAAGCCGGGTTTAAATATACCAGTGCAGGATTGAAAACTGTTAAAGTTAAAGGTATTCTGGAAAAATGTGACAATACCAGCATAGTAGGACCGGTATTCAGCGATACCTTTACTGTTTATACCCCACCTTCCAAACCAATTGTCAATTTCATTTCGAGCGCAAATACAGTTACCACCGCCATTCCGGTAAAATTTACGGATTTAACCCAATATGGTCCCTACAAATGGAAATGGACAATATTGCCCAAAAAAGCATCCAATGGCAATGACGCATATACCATTTCTTCAGATACCGTGAAAGAGCCAACCGTTCAGTTCCACGAAATCGGGGAATATGATGTAAAACTGGTAGCCACCAATATACTTGGTTCCGACTCGGTGATGAAAACAAAATATATTGTGGTCGTAAAAGAAAACATCATCTGCACCGATAAAAATTCAAATGCCAGAAATGGTTATCTGTACGATCAGGGAGGAAAATATGGGAACTATCCTGAAAATCAGTCCACTCAGGTATATGAAACCTGTGGATTTTTGATCAAACCCAAATGTGCCGCTTCAGTCACAGCTGACTTCCTTGATTTTGATGTATGTATTTACAACAGTACAGGATGTACGCAACTCACAGCAGGAGATAATGTCAGAGTGTATGACGGGAAAGACAACAATGCTCCTCAGCTGCATCTGGGGCCAAAAGACATTTTAGGCAATCCGATGTTTCCCGATGGATTCCAGAACGGGCCAGGAAATGTAGAGCGTGTCATTCCAAGTGTTACAGCTACCTCAGGTGTGATGTACATCGAGTTCAACAGAAACTGCGGTGGAGTTGGTCGTGGATTTGAAATCTTCTGGTCAACACAAACCCTGAATGTAACTCCTCCAAAAGCAGTCATAGCCGGGCCGACCTCTAACGTTTACAGGCTCAGAACCATTAAATATGGAAGTTTATCCACCGGAGTTGATCTGGAATATTTCTGGGATCTGAACGGTGACGGCTACAACGACTCCTATGATTCAGCAGCCACCTGGGTTTACACCACTACAGGCTCTTACAAAGTTCGTCTGGTGGTCCGCAGCTGCGATTATTTCGACACTGCTTACCTCAATATCACCGTCATCAATCCAACTGTAAAACCATCTGTCAATTTCGAAGCCGATTATGTCAGGGTTACCAGAGAAGATGCAGTTAACTTAATCAATAAATCAGACCTTACTATTTATTCAAATGAATGGTTTATCAGCCCTGCCAATTTCGTATATCTCGATGGAACAGGTATGAACTCAGAAGACATCAAGGTGCGTTTCACCAAGACAGGAAAATACACCGTAAAACTTAAAGCTTACAATGCAGTAGGTTTTGACTCTGCGGTTAAAGTAGATTACATCACAGTTTATGATAACTGCGTACCGGGTGTTGCCAATCTCAGCACAGATATAGGCATGTCAAAAGTTGAACTCTACGACATTGGCGAAAATGAGCTGATTTCAAGGTCAAGCAGTATTGGTGTTACGAGCTATAGCGATTACAGCAAGACAGATTTTGCCACATTGTATGCCACCGGAAAATATACCATAGACCTTACCCGAAACACTTCCTTTAACAGTATAACATGGACAGTGTTTATTGATTACAATCAGGACGGCCAATATGACAACTCAGAAATAGTTGCCGAAGCCAAAAACTTCAATGGTGACAACTGGAGTACTCAGTTCACCATTCCAAGTCCAAATTCCAAGGTATTCACCGGCCTGACCAAAATGAGAGTGGTAGCCAATGCAGGTATCCTTGCCAATAAAGGATGCGGACCAAACTATACCGGAGAATTTGAAGACTATGGTATCGAAATCAAACTTGATAATGTAAAACCGTATATTATTTTATATGGTAAAGATTCCTCAGTGGTCAGCAGTCCTGACACCACCATCCTTAACAGCTGCGGAACATGGGTAGATCCGGGGTATAAAGGCTGGGATGATGTCAGCGGTGATATTACCAACAAGGTCATCGTAACGGGTGTCAGCGGAATCAACCCCTATCAGGGCGGCTATTATCCTTTGACCTATAAAGTAACAGACAACTCAGGAAATCAGTCAGATATTGCCACAAGGGTTGTTCATGTGCTTCCCGATATTATTAATCCTACTATTACCCTTAAAGGAAATAATCCTGATTCCGTAAAAGTTTTTGGTTCATGGACAGATCCGGGTTATACCCCGACAGACGACTGCTCTGGTATCAAATCACATGGTTCGAGCGGAGCTGTTGATGTCATGCATGTCGGAGAATATACCATCACCTATACAGCTACCGATAATGCTAATAACGTAGCCACGGTTACCAGAAAAGTAGTTGTTTATGATGCAGACGCCCCGACCATCACACTAAATGGCAACGATACTTTATATCTTGAAGTAGGAACTGCTTTTGTAGATCCGGGCGTAACCATTGTTGACAATTACTACACCAACCTGACAGCAAGCGTGAAAGGTAGTGTAAATGAAATGTTATTAGGCACTTACTTCCTCACCTACTGTGTAACAGATTCATCAGGAAACGGACCTGTTTGTGTGGACCGCATCGTCATTGTCAGAGATACTGAAGCACCAAAAATCAGCTTCAAAAATTCCTTGATTGAAGTGGACGTATTTAAACCCTTTACCGTTCCTGAACCAGATAAATCCGACAACTACTGGCCTGCAGATAAGATTATTGTCACCCAAACCGGCAACGTAAATACCTTTGTCCTTGGTGACTATGTTCTGACATTCAAAGCCACAGACGCATCAGGAAATCAATCCGCTCCGGTTCAGATTACAGTCAGGGTGGTTGACCGTGTTGCACCTTCCATCGAAATGAATGGCAGTACCATGATGGTAGTCGGCAGATGGTCAGATTTCAAAGATCCGGGAGTAGTGGTAAAAGACAACTATTATCCAAAAGATCAGCTTACGATGCAACCAAATACAGGTACATTTATCAACACCCTGCAAACCGGCTTATTCAACATTACCTATCAGGTATGTGATCCCTCAAACAACTGCTCGGATGTCCTTTCACGTTTCGTTCTCGTCATTGAAGATGAACATTCCATTTCAATTGATGAAATGCTGAGTGAAAAGAACTTCCGTGTATTCCCCAATCCTGCAAGTGATCAGGTAAACATTCAGCTCAGCCTGCCGGCTTATATCAGGGCCAGCATCAGCATTTACAATACACTCGGAGAAAAAGTAATGGAAGTAGCTGATGGCATGATGATGAATGAGACCTACCAGGTAGGCGTGGATCATCTGTGTGATGGCATTTATTATGTCAGGTTAAACATTGGTAATGAGCAGTTTAACTACAAATTTGTTATTGTAAGATAAAAACCATACGAATTTTTTAAAAAAAGCTGTCCGAATTAACGGGCAGCTTTTTTTTTAAAAAAAAATTTGCAGGGAAGTATATCTGATTTTTTTGTATATTTGCCAAGTGTAAGTTAGTAGCTTTTTAAAAAAGCTAAATGATTTTAGTAAACTATTAAACGCAAGAATATGGTTAATTTCATTACAAAAAGAGTTGTATTAAGCATGGTAGTATTGATAAGTTCAGTACCCTTTCTGTTCGGTCAGGCCTTAAACGGTAATTATGTGATTGGAACAGGAGGAAACTATGCAACAGTTGCTGCAGCAGTAACAGCCCTGAATTCAAATGGTGTCAGCGGGCCTGTTGTATTCAATATTAAAAACGGCACATATACCGGACGAATTACCATCAATCAGATAACCGGGGCCAGTGCTACCAATACCATTACCTTCAGGGGAGAAAGCAGAACAGGTACTATCCTGACCTATTCCGGCAGCTCAGGGACCGACCGTGCAACAGTTGTGCTGAATGGAACCGACTACATCAGGTTTAAAAACCTGACCATTCAAAGCACTGGTGCCACCTATGCCATGGCGGTCTGGGCATACAATACTGCCAATTATAACATTTTTGACAGCTGTAACATGATAGTCCCCATCAGTACCAGCTCTTCCTATACCATTGTTTTTCATGCCTGCAATTCCGAAAGCGGAACCACCACCGGCAACAGTGCCAACTATACCACTGTTTCCAACTGTCTGCTCAGCGGTGGTTATTATGGTTCAGTATTTTACGGTTCCGGCACGACCTCATGGTGTTATGGCAACATAATTCGCAACTGTACCTATACCAACCAGTATTATTCAGCCATGTACAACTATTACCAAAGCGATATGCAGATTTTATATAACCGCATTTCAGGATTTGGTTATGCCTCTGCTTACGGGGTATTCCACTATTACAATACAAAAAGCACCATTCACGGAAATATTTTAACAAGAGCCGGCAGTTATGGTTTTTATATGTATTATGAAAACAATTATGCCACATCCAATACCTCTTACTTCCTCAACAACATGATCAGCGATTTCCAGCAAACTGCAACCAATGTAGGTGTTTATGCCTATTATAACCGAAATGTTTATTATTATCACAATAGTATAGCTGTAAACGGATCGACCGGAAACTCATATTCAGCAAGTGCGATGTATTTCTATTATCCCTATAGCTGTACAATTAAAAACAACATCTTATCATCTTCCTATCCCAATGGAAATATGTTGTTGTCTCTTTATTATTCACAGTCCAGCTATCCCAGTACAGTGGATTATAATGACTATTATGCCCCCAACCATAGCAGCAGCGCATATCGGTTTTATGGATATACTACCTATTATACCACCCTTACCAACTGGAAAACATTTACCAACGGAATCAACTCAAACCATGATGTTAATTCATGGGAAGATGTTAATCCAGGATTTTATTCAGTATCCGACCTGCATATTGCACCTACTACCATTATGACCGCTCCGGTTGTTCTGCCAACCGCCTATAATTTTGATGTGGACGGAGAAGCCCGCCCATCTTCTGGTACTACCATGATTGGTGCTGACCTGGTTCCAAGCGTAGATGTGGACATTACTTCACTTTCCCCGGCTATTATCGTATTGGGGAACAACGATGTCAAGATTCAGGTTCAAAACAGAGGATTGTCCACTGTTCCGGCCAATTCCACCCTTACCTTCCGCTACCGCGTTGACGGAGGAAGCTGGAATTCAGAAAATTACACTCTTACTTCCGATTTCAAAACCGGAAATACCATCAGCTCTACTTTCAGTACCAAATGGAATGTTACAGTGGACAAAGGTTACCGCCTTACCGCTGAGATTTATCCTCAATATACCGGAGATGTTGATGCTGTTGACTCGGTTACACAAATCGTTTACGTTGGAATGGGAGGAAATTATACCATAAATCCGACAGGTTCAGGAAGTACAAACTTTACCTCTTTCACCAATGCCGTTAATGCTCTTATCGCACGTGGAGTGGCAGCTCCGGTAATTTTCAACGTTGCAAAAGCCACCTTCAACGAACGGGTGGTTATTCCTTCCATATTAGGTGCCAGCGCCACCAATACAATCTCTTTCCTGGGTGCAGGTGTTGACAGTACAATATTGGTATCAACCGGTTCATCTACTTCCGACTGGATAACACTTTTACTGAACGGAGCCGATTATCTCTATTTCAGAGACATGACCATCCGTAACCTCGGCAGCAGCTATGGCATTGCCGTATTTCTGACCAATGCTGCCGATTACAATACCTTTAAAAATGTGAAGATGACTGTTCCGATTTCCACTTCTTCATCAAATGCTGTTTTAGTAGCATCAGGATCAACTACTTCTGTCGGAAGTTCCGGAAATACTGCCAATTACAACTGGTTCGACAGTTGTGTGATGTCTGGTGGTTATTACGGGATTCGCTTCTACGGTTCAGGAAGCACTTCCCTTGTGTATGGCAATAAATTTACCAACAACTGGGTGAAAGATGTTTACTACTATGCATGGTATATGTATTATTGCGGAAAATCACTTTACAGGTTCAACAAAACAAGCAACTGGAATACAGCAGGTAACCCGAATTACGCCATGATGATTTATTACGGCCGCGGAGATGTCATTGACGGGAACCAGGTGTATGGAGCAGGCATTTACGGCATGTATGTCTATTATCAGAATTACTATTACCAGACCGATACTTCATGGATTGTCAATAATATGCTGGGCAATTTCGGCTATTCCTACAACTATGGTTTAAATCTTTATTACGGATACAATGTGAATGTCTATCACAATACTATTCACATCAACCATACCTATACTTCATCAACAAGCTATGCCGCTGCTTATCTTTACAATGATTATTACTGCAATGTAAAAAACAACATTTTCATGAGTACCTCCACCGGAGGGCCGGTCATTTACTTGAATTCTGGTTCATGGGCAAACAATTCCATTGATTACAATGACTACTGGGTTCCTAATCACACCAATTTTGTATATTGGGGAGGAACAATCTATACCTCATTTAATGCATGGAAAACGGGAGTACCCACACAAAATGCCAATTCATGGAACTTAAATCCATATCTGGTCTCTGCATCAGACCTGCATTTGTCAACGAGTTCACCCATCATGCTGGCACCAGCTATCAATATTCCTTATGATTATCTTAGCCATGATGTTGACAATGAGGCAAGGCCAACCAGCGGTAATACTTTTATCAGTGCAGATATGCCACCACCCATGACATTTGACTCCATAGCCGTATATGCCATTAACCATCCTACTGTATTTCACGGACAAAACAATGCAAAAATGATACGTGCCCGCATACATTTCAAGGGATTTGCACAACCCCTTTCCCTGACGGAAATGTATTTCAGCACAACCGGATGCACTGATGTCAAAGACCTTGCTGCCATCCATTTCTATTCTCAGGATGGTACTCCGCTGCCGGCAGCCTATTTGCTCGACAGCAAAAACAAACCTTCCGGAAAAATAACACTGACATTTCCAACAAATACTACTGTTGCTGATATACAGAGCGTTTACGTTTCTTATGATATCGACAGGTTTGCTACTGCCGGCAATAAAGTAGCCGTTACTTTTGACTCGGCTGTAGTCGATGGCATTATGCGTTATACTTCAAATAATTCAGCAGGATATGCCACCATTGTACATCCTTCTAATTTTGACGGCTATTGTGATGTCATCAGAACGAATAACGGGAATTATGCGATAGGTATCAAGCGCTTACGTTTCAGTACCATTGATAACTTCACTGGTATTCTGGCTGCCGGGAATCCGCCCAACAATTCAGCCGTTCAATTCTATCCTTCCGTCATTCCGACTCTTTACAAAAAGAAAACCTATACCTATTATATTAATCACGGAGAACTGAATGCACAATCGGTCAATATCTATTTCGACCTGAACAATGACGCCTATTTCTCTCCGTCAGAACTTGTAAAATCACATTTAAACAAAGCAGAAGCCTCCGTTACTTTCGACAGTATCACCATAACCTGTGATGTTCCTTCCGGATATCATCGTGTCAGATTATCAGCAGATTATGGGGCCTATTCACCCCAGGGTTGCGGAACAACCACTTATGGCGAAGTGGAAGACTATCTGCTTTACATTGCAGATGATGAAAAACCGGTTGCCTCCTTTACCCATCCTGATACCGCTTATGTCTATGGACTGGTTCAATTCCAACCATCCACGCATAATGACGGAGACATTATTTACCTGTGGGATTTCAACAGCGATAATACCATAGATGACACGACAACCAAGACTGCACAATATGTATTTACTTCGACAGGTACAAAAGCCATCACCCTGAAAGCTGTATTAAGAGGATGTACCGATACCCTGATTTCAAATCCTGTGGTATCTACCATACAGGTTGTCAATCCGGTAGGACTTCCGAAAGTCAATTTCCTGACCAATCTGAATACAGTAACCCCCGGAATGGCAGTCAAGTTCTTTGATCTGACCACCAATGGCCCGTACATCTGGAAATATACCATCACACCCGATACAGTTTTAGGTGTCCCTGCCTTTACTTTTTATCCTTCAAATAATGTCAGAGAGCCACAGGTCGTGTTCCATCAGCCGGGACTCTACACCGTTAAATTAGTTGCCACCAATGTTAACGGTTCCGACTCAATCATCAAAACCGACTATATTGAAGTAGTCAAAGAACTCAAGGTATGCGTGGATCAAATGTCAACGCTGAAAACAGGTTATCTGCTCGATGAAGGCGGACGTAACAACTATACCAATCCTCCGTTCAACGGCAATGAACGCACCTGCGGATTCCTTATTTATCCGAAATGTGCTGCAACCATCACCTTTGATTTCATTGACTTTGACGTCAACAGCATGATTATCGGTACCTGTACCAACCTGCCTCCTGACGGCTTAAGGATTTATGATGGATTTGACAATAAAGGTATTCCTCTTCACAAACAATTTACCAACAGCAATGGGGATACCTTATATCCCTTTGGATTTACAAACGGACAAGGAAACGTCAATCAGGGGCTTCCACCCAGTGTGATGGCCAAATCAGGAGCTATGTATGTGGAATGGTATGTCAACTGTGGTGCTGTCAATCAGGGATTTGAAGCCAAATGGAGTACTACTCTGATTAATTCCACAAAACCAACGGCTGATTTTAAAATGCCGGATACTGCCTATGTTGATCAGGAAGTATTCTTTACCAACACTTCTTCAGGCTATCAGCTTGAATATGAATGGGATCTCGATGGTGATGGCTGGGGCGATACTTTTGTAATGAACCCAAGTTATACATACACATCACCTCAGGTGGTCAACATCAGGCTGATTGTCAACAGTTGCGACCTCTACGATACCATCATCAAAAAACTGACTATCCTGATGCCTTCCGCAAAACCAGTCGTTAATTTTGAAGCCGATTACACAAAAGTAACAGAGAAAGACGAAGTTACTTTATTTGATAAGTCAGATAAAACCGTTCACACATGGAATTGGATTATCACCCCTAATACTTATACTTTAATTGAAGGTAATCTCCAGACAAAAAATCTTAAACTGAGATTTGACAATACCGGAAAATATACCGTTAAATTAATTGCCACCAACGCAAAAGGAACCGATTCACTCACAAAAACTGACTACATTACCGTTTATGAACCATGTGAACCCCTGGTAGCCATGCTGAATTCAGACATCGGAATTTCACTCGTTGAGCTTAAAAATGTCAAAGGGACCACACTCTTCAGCCAGAGTTCCGACATCGGTAAGAAAGCTTATACCGATTATACCAACCTACATAAGGTTCATGTGGCAAAAGGCGGAAAATACATGATGACCATAGCCAGAAATACCAATTTTAACAACCAGACAACCTCAGTCTTCCTCGATCTGAACCAGAACGGTTCCTTTAATGATGCCGGAGAAGAAGTTTATGTCATCACAAATTCTTCTTCTACCAGCTGGACATTCGACCTTCCGATCAAGAACAATTATCCGGAAGGACTTGTCAGAATGCGTATTGCTGCCAATGCCGGACAGCTTCCGAACAAAGGTTGCGGACCTAATGTCAGCGGTGAATTTGAAGATTATCTGCTGATTATCACCAAAGACTATAACAAACCGGTTATTACCCTCAAAGGTGGAAACAAAATCACCATGAATGCCTGCGACAACTACTCAGAACCCGGCTATGAGGCATGGGATGAAGAAACAGGTGATATTTCAAAGGATGTAGTTGTAACTGGTGTTATCAATTCCACTGTTGCCGGTACCTACTACAAAAAATATAACGTGATGGATCCGGCCGGAAACAAAGCTGATGAAGTTATCCGCGTAGTAGAAGTGCTTGCCGACATTATCAACCCAAAAGCAGTGTTGAAAGGCAAGAATCCTGATTCTGTGGAAGTTTACACCGTTTATACAGATATGGGATACACTCCTACCGACAATTGCTCAGGTGTGAAATCTCATAACCGTGTGGATCTGGTCAATACCAATATTGTCGGATGGCAGAAAATCCTCTATATTGTGGAAGACAATGCCGGAAATAAAGATACTACCATCAGAGATGTGTATGTCTATGATAAAAATGCCCCGACAATCGCACTGCTTGGCAAAGACACTATGGAAGTTGAAGTTAATTCCACTTTCAATGACCCGGGCACCCAGTACAGTGATGATTACGACACCAAACTTCAGGTGGTTGTTTCAGGAAAACTCGATCTGACAAAACTCGGTACCTATATCCGCTCTTATTGTGTAACCGATAGTTCAGGAAATGGTCCGGTATGTGTGGATCGTATCATCAAGGTTGTTGATAAAACAAAACCGGTAATTACACTGAAAGGTAACAAAACCATGACCATTGATGTGTTTACACCATTTACCGATCCCGGATTCGATGTAACCGACAATTATTACAGCTATGCAAAAGGAGAGATTGTCGTGTATGTTACCGGAGAAGTCAACATTACCAAACTTGGCTCTTATGTGATTAAGTACAAGGCAGTTGATGCCTCCGGAAATATTTCCGTTGAAGAAACCAGAACCGTTAATGTTGTTGACAGGGTAGCACCTCAGATTGAACTGAAAGGTAGCAGTACTGTATTTGTCGAAAGATGGCAGCCATACACTGATGCCGGTGTAAAGGTCAGCGACAATTACTACCTGCCCTCCGAACTGACCATCGAAGACAATCAGAACGGAAGTTATCCCGGACACACCCTTGAACAAGGTATATTTACCTACAGTTATAAAGTATGTGATCCTTCAGGCAACTGCTCAGGTGAAATATACAGAACCATCTATGTAACACCCAGCACTTCATCCATCAGCGACAAGTTTGATATCTCCGACATCAAACTTTACCCGAATCCTGCCATCAGCAATATTACTGTAAGTGTTAATCTGCCTCAGTTTACCAATGTAAATATGGGTATCTATAATACACTGGGTGAAAAAGTGATGGAAGTATTCAACGGTTCAGTGATCAACTTCAGCGAAACGATTGATATCAGCTCACTGAGTTCAGGAATGTATTATTTCCGGGTTGGCTCTGATGAATGGGAAACCATCAATATTAAATTTGCAGTTACCCGATAGTTCTTCAACTCAATAAACCATTAAACCTGCCAAAGGATTTCCTGAGGCAGGTTTTTTTTTGAGTATCCCGGCCATTGATATACCTTTCTCATTCTTAAAAAAAATAAAATTATTCTTACCTTTGCAGTCGAAATTAAAGCTTTATGGTAAACAAAGGAAAAGTTGTTCAGGTCATCGGGCCTGTGGTAGATGTGAGTTTTAGTGGAGAAAATTCCAAACTTCCGGAAATATACACATCATTAACCATCGACAGAGGGAACGGTAAAACCCTCGTTCTTGAAGTTCAGAAACATTTAGGAGAAGATCTAGTGAGGACAATCGCAATGGATTCCACTGATGGGCTTCAGCGAGATACTGAAGTTATTGATACCGGAGAACCCATTAAGATGCCCATTGGTGAAGAAGTCAGAGGAAGATTGTTTAATGTGGTTGGAAATTCCATTGACGGACTTCCGGAAGTTAAAGTGAACAACTACAGGGCTATCCATCAGGAACCCCCAAAATATGAAAACCTTTCAACACAGGAAGAGCCTTTATGGACAGGCATAAAAGTCATCGACCTGCTCGAGCCTTACAGCAAGGGTGGAAAAGTCGGTTTGTTCGGTGGAGCCGGTGTAGGCAAGACCGTTCTCATTATGGAACTGATCAACAACATCGCAAAAGTGTATGAAGGCATATCTGTATTTGCCGGAGTTGGTGAACGAACAAGGGAAGGAAATGATTTGTTGCGTGAATTTCTTGAATCAGGGGTGATCCGGTATGGTGAAAACTTCAAAAAAAGCATGGAAGCCGGAGGCTGGGACCTCAGCCAGGTCGATATGAATGAAGTAGCCAAATCTCAGGCTACCCTTGTTTTCGGACAAATGAACGAACCTCCCGGAGCCCGTGCGCGCGTTGCCCTTTCAGGCCTCAGCATTGCCGAATATTTCCGTGATGGAACAGCCGAAACCGGTGGCCGCGATATCCTGCTGTTTATCGATAACATTTTCCGTTTTACTCAAGCCGGATCTGAAGTTTCTGCCTTGCTGGGACGTATGCCTTCTGCAGTAGGTTACCAACCCACACTGGCTACCGAAATGGGTAAAATGCAGGAAAGAATTACTTCAACAAAAAGAGGATCAATCACTTCCGTAGAAGCTATTTACGTTCCTGCTGACGACCTCACCGACCCGGCTCCTGCCACTACTTTTGCCCATCTTGATGCAACTACCGTTCTTGACCGTAAAATTGCCGAACTTGGGATTTACCCTGCCGTTTCTCCTCTGGAATCCACTTCCAGAATTCTGACACCTGAAATAGTTGGTGAAAAACATTACCGCACTGCTCAGCAGGTTAAAGAAATCCTTCAGCGTTACAAAGACCTTCAGGATATTATCGCTATTCTGGGTATTGACGAACTTTCCGATGAAGATAAAATTGTGGTGCACAGAGCAAGACGTATTCAGCGTTTCCTGTCTCAGCCATTCTTTGTTGCCTCTGCATTTACCGGTCTTGAAGGAAAATTTGTCCCGATTGAGGAAACCATCAAAGGCTTCAACATGATTCTCAATGGGGATGTGGACAAATATCCTGAATCGGCTTTCCAGCTTGTTGGTAATATTGAGGAAGCTATCGAAAAGGGAGAACAAATGCTTGCCCAACTTTAATTCATTAACAGGTAATGAAGCTTGAAATTATATCACCTGAACAGGTTATTTTCGAAGGAGAAGTGGTCAGTGTACAACTTCCCGGGACAAGTGGTTATTTTGAAGTACTGAATGATCATGCACCTATTATTTCTTCCCTGAAGGAAGGTAAAATCAGAATCATTCTCCCCAATGGTGACAGACAGGTGTTTAAAATAACAAAGGGCTTTGTGGAGGTTATCGGGAACAAAGTAACGGTGCTGGCATAAGCCGACCGGTCTCGGATTGACTGCCAAAATAATCGGATAATATTTTTCTGACTGAACGGAATAAGCTACAAGGCCTCTTTGCTGAATTTTTCCTAAAACGTTACTGTTCAGCTATCCCATTTTGTTTAATATCAATAATTTATATTTTCCTAAAAAGAAATAAACCGCTAATTCTCGCTAATGAAACGCTAATTTTCGCGAAGATCAGCGGTCTAATCTGCGTTTATTCGCGGTAACAATAACAATTGGCAGCTGAACAGTAA